>SKXI01000202.1 GCA_007128515.1 Halococcaceae archaeon
CCGAGGGCGAGGAGGGCAACCAGTCGGCCGTTCACGTGGACATGATCACCGACATGAGCGAGGACTCGGTACTCGAAGTCGACGGCGAGGTCGTCCAGCGGAACGGCACCTTCCGGTGGGAAGACGGGTTCGAGGGCTGATCAGTCGGGGTCGATGTACGACGTCGACCGACGGGAAACTTCGCTGACGAACCGCTCGTCCAGCCTTCCCTGTCGGAACTCGACGTACCGGGACTGGGGTGAGTGGAGCGACCACGGGAGTACGTAGCTCCGCCGTGGTGTGCCGCCGTCGAGCCACCGGTCATCTGGAATCGGGAGCGCATCCACGTGACCGCTCGTCGAGAGCGCGACCGCGATCGACTGTTCGTCGGCGAACGGATGTCCATCGGAGTTCAGAACGAGCCACGGCCGCCCGGGGTCGGGATCGTGCTTGAAGGGATCGTCTCCCCAGACGACGTCACCGCGGGACGGTATCATTCGGGGTCGTCGGCTGCGTGTTCGCGCCACTCGGATTTCCGCTCGCTACCGTAGCGCTCGTCCAACGCGGCCGTGATCCGGTGTTGATCGATCGCGGCTCGTAACCGCTCTCTGTCGTTCGTGATCGCCCAGTACCGTCCCTTGTGCCGGACGAGGTCGCGGTCCTCGAGTCTGGCGAGTACGGATCCGATCGACCCTCGTTTGACACCCGCACGCTCGGCGATCGCCGACTGTGTCCATGCCCTGTCACTTCGATCGGAGAGGAACGCGAGAACGCGTTCGGCGTTCGTCGGTTCCTCCCACGAGTCAGGGGTTCCCTCCTCGAACTCGTCGATATCGATGGACATGAATGTAATAGCTGTCCAGACGTAATAGCTGTACTGCCTGTGGAAGTGAGTTCGACGTTCCGGGAGTCGAGTGTCGCTCCCTTTCCGCCTCCCGAACGACTTTACCCCGCGCTCGCCCGGCCACCCCATGGACAAACGAGCCGTTCTCGAGACGATCGAGACCGACCGAGAGCGTTTCGAGGAGGTCGCGAGGTCGATCTGGGAGACCCCCGAACTCGGGCTCCACGAAGAGGAGTCCTCGAAAGTACTGATCGAACTGCTCGAATCCGAGGGCTTCGAGGTCGAGACGGGCATCGGGGGGATGCCGACGGCGTTCGTCGCGGAGTACGGGGCGGGCGAGCCGACGATCGGGATCCTCGGTGAGTACGACGCGTTGCCGGGGCTCTCGCAGTCCTCTAACACGGAGCCGGACCCGATCGAGGCGGGTGCACCTGGTCACGGCTGTGGGCACAACCTCTACGGGACGGCGTGCGCGTTCGCCGCGATCGCAGTCGCGCGGGCGATCGACGACGGCCTCTCGGGAACGATCCGGTTCTACGGCTGTCCCGCCGAGGAGACGCTGGTGGGAAAGGTGTTCATGGCCCGGGCGGGCGCGTTCGACGACTGCGACGCGGCGATCACCTGGCACCCGAGCGACCGGAACCGCCCGCAGCTGGGGAGTTCGCTCGCGCTCGACTCGATCTCCTTCACCTACACGGGAACCGCCGCCCATGCCGGTGGCTCGCCGGAGTCCGGTCGGAGCGCGCTCGACGGCGTCGAACTGCTCAACGCGGGCGTCGAGCGGATGCGCGAGCACGTCCCGGAGAAGACGCGGGTCCACTACGCGATCACCGACGGGGGCGGCGCCCCGAACGTCGTCCCCGCGGAGGCGAGCGTCTGGTACTTCGTCCGGGCGCCCGATCGGGACGAGGTCGACCGGATCACGGAGTGGGTCACCGACATCGCGGACGCGGCGGCACGGATGACGCACACCTCGGTCGAGCGTCGGTACATCACCGGCTGCTACGACTTCCTCCCGAACGAGACGATTTCGGATGTGCTCTGGGAGAACATGCAGGAGGTTGGCGGGATCGAGTTCACCGAGGAGCAAGAGGCGTTCGCCCGGGAGATCCAGGAGACGGTCGACCCCGACCGGATCGAGGCGTCGCTGGAGAAGGTCCCGGAGGAGACGAGAAAGCGGATGGAGGGCGAAGCCGTCTACGGCGAGCCGATCGAGGCGTACGACGCGGGCCAGGTGAGCGGGGGTTCGACCGACGTCGGAGACGTGAGCCACACCGTCCCGACGGCGCAGTTACGGGCGGCGACCTGGCCGATCGGCACGCCAGGCCACAGCTGGCAGGCGGTCGCCGCCAACCACGAGTTCGGCGTTGAGGGCGCGCTCTACGCCGCGAAGGTGCAGGCAGGCGCGGCGATCGACCTCCTCTTGGATCCCGACCGCGTCGAACGGGCGTGGGCGGAGTTCGACGGGACGAAGGACGACGAGTACGAGACGCCGCTTCCCACGGAGGTCGAACCGCCGTTCGACGTCACCGCACCGTAGTGGGACGAGCCCGATTCGCGTATCCGACCGCGTTACGACGGCGGCTCCTCGAGTTCGTCCTCGCCGATGCCGAAGCCTTCCCCGGCGAGGCTCAGCAGCCGATCGCGCACCTCCTCGACGGTTTCTCCAGTTATGTCGTCGATCGCCTCGACGCCGTGTCCGCCGCTGTAGGCGGTCTGCAAGGCGTTCCTGTCGAGGTTCCCTTCGGGGTCGACCACCGGGATCCGGAGGTCCGAGAAGCTCTCGGGCGGGAACCCGGAAGAAGAGAGCAGGAAGTGATCCGCGACCTCTCCCAGGTCCTCCGTCTCGAAGTCGTTCAGCTGTGGGTCGTCCCAGTCCTCCTCGGTCGTGTCCGAGTAGCCGACGCCGTGGACTTCGTACTCGGTCATGGAGTGGGGATGACAGCAGACGGGTATTACTCCGGTGCCCGCGCATGTAGCGCCAGCGCACCTACCGAATTCGATATCGTGGCATCTAGTATACGAACCGAAACCGGTCGTCGGGACGAGAGCGCTTCGATCGGCCGGAAGGGCCACCTCGGACCGGAAACCATCACTTCTCGCGCCGACACGACCGAGAGACCGGAGCCAGCAAGAATAGGTCCGTCCCGGGAGCCAGGTTTCCCCCGAGACGAGGCGTGCCAGGAATCGGAGTGCGACAGCCGGTACCGCGAGCGTGGGTCAGGAGTTCGCCGTCTCCGAGCAGTTCGGAGACCAACGCCGGCCCAGCGGGCCAGGTGAGCACCCAG
>SKXI01000424.1 GCA_007128515.1 Halococcaceae archaeon
AGCGCGGTGAGCCCGCCGCCGATGAGCAACACCGCCGCGATGAGGCCCTCGAAGACCGCCCAGGAGACCCGGGTCGGCCGGGTCGCGTCGTCCTTGCCGCCCTCCGAGATGCTCCCGAGCACGAGCGAGCCCGAGTCCGAGGAGGTGACGAAGAACGACACCACGAGGACGATGGCAACCGCCGAGAGGAGGATCGCGAGCGGCAAGAGCGCGAACAGCTCGAACATCGCGACCGCCACGTCGGCCTGGACCGCCTCCATGATGCTCTGGTCGGTGAACAGCTCGAAGTGGAGCGCGGTGCCGCCGAACGCCGACATCCAGAAAAAGGAAAAGAGTGCCGGCAGGAACATCACCGCGAGGACGAACTCGCGGATCGTCCGGCCCTTCGAGATCCGGGCGATGAACATCCCGACGAACGGCGACCACGCGATCCACCAGCCCCAGTAGAAGATCGTCCAGCCGGCCTGCCAGCCCTCGCTTCCGCCCTCGTAGCTCGCGGTCCAGAACGCGAGCGTGGGCAGCGTCGCGACGTACGCGCCGAGCGTCTGGACGAACGTCTCGAAGATGAAGACGGTCGGGCCGACGACCAGGATCGTCCCGAGAAGCGCGAGCATCAGGTAGACGTTGAGCTGGCTCAGCCGCTTGACCCCCTTGTCGAGGCCGGCCCAGACGGAGACGGTGGCCATGGCGGTGATGATCGCGATCAGGACCACCTGGACCGTGGTGCTGACGGGGACCGCCGTGCCCATGAACTCGCCGGAGATGGCGTTCACCCCCGCGTTGACCTGCTGTGCGCCGAGGCCGAGCGAGGTCGCGAGGCCGAACGCCGTCGCGAAGATCGCGAGGATGTCGATCAGGTGGCCCGGCCAGCCGTAGATCCGTTCGCCGAGCAGCGGCCAGAACAGCGACCGGAACGTCAGCGGCAGCCCGCGGTTGTAGGCGTAGAAGGCGAGGCCGAGCGCGACGATGCCGTAGATCGCCCACGGGTGGATCCCCCAGTGGAAGAACGTCGCGACCATCGAGGTTTCGGCCGCCGCGGCCGTCTCCGCTTCCCCGTACGGCGGCGCGCTGTAGTGCCAGATCGGCTCGCCGACGCTCCAGAACATCAGCCCGATCCCCATGCCGGCGCTGAACAGCATCGCCAGCCAGGAGAAGTCGCTGAACTCGGTCTCCTGGGTGGGCCCACCGATCCGGATCGAGCCGTACTTGCCGAGCCCGAAGTAGAGCACCACGAGGATGAAGACGTTCGCACAGAGGATGTAGAACCAGCCGAGGTAGTTCGCGATCGTGTCCTGGATCGCCCCGAACGCCGCCCCGGCCGTCTCCTCCCCGACGCCCAGCGTCACGACGACGAACAGCAGGATCACCCCGACCGCGACGCCGAAGACCACCGGCTGGACGTCGAAACCGGCGAACTGGACGTTGTCCGCACCTGCCTCCCGGTCCGTGTCGGCGTAGAAGAGGTCCTGGCGGAAGCCGTCCGCGTCGGCGTCAGACATGACTCGCCCTCCCGTTCGGTCCCGTCTCTCCTCCGGTCGGTTCCCTTGTGTGTTGTATCATTTCAGGTATGCGCTCCCCTATCGGTGAGTCGGTCGTCCGCACGACGGTCGCTCCCCGTCCCGGGGCCCGCCGCGGTCTGTTCCCCCGTTGAGTACCCCCACAATCCCGCGATATGGAAGGTCTCCCCAGTTCGTACTGAGTGTTAGCACACACCCCGGTCATGGCATAGTCGAGGTATCGGTCGTTGATCATTATAAAGATTGCTCATCAGTTTCACTTCGTTGCCTGACGGGAGGTCGCCCGAGAGGCGCGTCGGTCGCCGAGGGCGTGGCGACGGAGACGTCTCTGGCGAAAATTTATTAAACGTCGGGGAGAACGGGCGGGCAGAGGTCGTGTGAGTAATGTACAAACGAATCCTGATCCCCACCGACGGGGGGCGGAAGTCGGAGAAGGCGGCCGAACACGGCATCGAGCTGGCCAGAGAGCTCGACGCGACGGTACACGCGCTCTACGTGATGGACCTCCCGGGCGCACCGAGAACGCCGTACATCTACGGCGACGAGGAGGAGATGAAACGGAAGTACCGCGAGTACGGTGAGGAGGTCACGGCGAAGGTCCGCGAGAAGGCGGAGGCCGCGGGCGTCGACTGCGAGACCGTGATCACGTCCGGAACCGTCCACGAGGAGATCGTCACCTACGCCGATCAAGAGGACATCGATCTGATCGTGATGGTCGCCGGCTACCGCGGCCGGTTCGGGGGGCTGGTCGGGTCGGTCACCGAGAAGGTCGTCCGGTCGTCGAACGTCCCGGTCACCGCCCTCCGGATGGGAGAGCTCAGAAGTGGGTGAACCGACGGGAGAGGGGCGGGCCGTGCCGAGAGCAGCGTACGGGAGGGGCCTCCGACCGCCGTCAGCATTTAAGTCCGGGTCGGCCGTACGTGGCTCACGGTGACGAGCGACACGACCGACCGATCCGGATCCGCGCTCGAACGGCTGTTCTACCCCACCGACAGGGTTCCGTTCGTCTACTGGGAGGAGGTCACGGGCGCGAAGGCGACCGTGCTCTCGGTCGGCGTCCTCGCGGTGCTCTCGTTCGTCACGGGGCTTTCGAACCTGAGCGAGCCGTCGCTGACGCTCGCCGGGCCGCTGGCGGACGTCGCCGGCGTGGAGAGCTACGTCCGGTTCGCGAACGTCCTCTTCGCGTTCGTGCTCGTGCCCGTGATCGCCGGCCTCAGGCGCCGAAAGCGCCTCGCGTGGCGTCTCGCGGTGACGCTCGCGCCGCTCCAGGCGCTCGTCCCGCTCTCGACGGGCCAGACGACCGAGATCCCGCTCCTGGTGGTGCTCGCGGTGAGCTTCGCGCTGCTCGTGGTCAACCGGGAGGGATTCGACCGGCTGATCGAACTCTCCTCGCTCCAGATCGCCTCGCTCTCGTCGATCGTCGGCGTCGTCGCCTACGGCACCGTCGGCTCCTACGCGCTGCGCGAGCAGTTCGAGGGCCTCGAGACGTGGACCGACGCCGTCTACTACGTGATCGTCTCCATCGCGACCGTCGGCTACGGCGACATCGCGCCGCTGTCGGCCGAGGCGCGCTGGTTCTCGCTCTC
>SKXI01000473.1 GCA_007128515.1 Halococcaceae archaeon
TACACGGCACGTCTCTACCGGTTGTGAAGGGAGAAACGGACGCGATTACTGTGCGTTCTCGGAGCCACCGAGCGACGCCGAAACCGGCTGTTCGCGGCGGGCACGGACGAACAGCGCGTGTGCCATGATCGCGATCGCGAGGCCCGCGCCGATCGGCACGGCGATAGAGAGGGCCACGCCTGCGAGCGTGAGCGGTCCGGCGACCCCGAACAGTGCCAGGGGGATGAACAGGAGGACGAGATCGTGATACTGAGTCATGGTCGATCCGTACTATGGAGAACAGGTACTTATCTCTTTTCCCCACTATTCGAATATTCACCGGGTCAGTACGGCCGAATTTACTCCGTGCCACTTTCGAAGTCACACGTAAGTTATAGTCACTCTCTATTGGAGTGTTCTAACGTCCTATACCGAGAAAAATGCAGTACGAAAGCGAGTGTCACGGTCGTTTATCCGTTACTGGTTTCGTTCTGAGTCGGTCGGCCACTTCAGGAATTCGGGTACGTGCCCGGCGATCGGTAGCTGTCGGTCACCACTGGTATCCCGGAGTTCCCGAACGGTGGCGGCGGAGCTGTCGGGAGACGAACGAGCGAGACGCTCCGGAGGGTTTCGAGGCGAGGGGAGACCGAGTCGTTGGAGCGGAGATCGACGGGGGGGGTTACTCGTCGGCGCGTTCGACGACGATCCGCTCGTCTCTGACCCTGACGAGGACGTCGTCACCGATGTCCATCCCGGCGACGGTGAGTTCGTCCTCGTGGATGCTGACGTGGGCGTTTCGGTACCTGTCGTTTTCGTCCCGCGACCCGCACGGGCTGAGCGTCTTTCTGCGCACCATCTCGGTGTACCGGTCCCGTACCTCAGGCCCGGTAATAACGCTGTCGGCCGCCTGTGCGCCCCATGCAGTCGCGACGCGGATCGGGGGGGAACCGAAGGCATAACACCCCGGTCGTCCATCGGGGGTGCATGAAGGTCGCCATCCTGGCACACGAGCTGTTCCCCGACGGGGCGAAGACCGCGGTCGGCGTGATGCGCTACGGCGAGTACGACGTGGTGGCCGTCCTCGACCGCGAGAACGCGGGCGATCGGGTACGGGACCACATCGACCTCCCGGACGCCCCCATCGTCGCAAGCATGGACGAGGTCGAGAGCTGCGATGCGCTGCTGATCGGCATCGCGCCGATCGGCGGCGGCTTCGAGGACTCCTGGCGCGAGGACGTCCGGACGGCGCTCTCCCGGGGCTGTGACGTCATCTCCGGGCTTCACTACTTCCTCACCGAGGACGAGGAGTTCGTGCGGCTGGCCGAGGAGAACGGCTGCGAGCTCTGGGACGTCCGCGAACCGCACGGCGAGCTCGGTGTGAGCGACGGGGTCGCGGCCGAGGTCGACGCCGAGATCGTCCTCACGGTCGGCACCGACTGCTCGGTCGGGAAGATGACCGCGACGCTCGAACTCGTCGAGGCGGCGAAGGAGGCGGGCGTCGACGCCGGGTTCATCCCGACCGGCCAGACCGGGATCATGATCGACGGGTGGGGAAACCCCATAGACAGGGTCATCTCCGACTTCACCGCGGGCGCGGTCGAGGAGATGATCCTCGAGCGCGGCGACGACCACGACGTGCTGTTCGTCGAGGGCCAGGGGAGCATCGTCCACCCCGCCTACTCCGCCGTCACCTGCGGGATCCTCCACGGTGCGATGGCCGACCGGCTCGTGCTCTGTCACGAGGACGGCCGTGAGGCCATCCACGGCTACGAGTCGTTCTCGCTGCCGTCGATCCCCAGCTACACGAAGCTCTACGAGGAGCTCGCGCGGCCCGTCCACGAGGCCGAGGTCGTCGCCGGGATGCTCAACACGCGGTACGTCGAGGACGAGTCGGACGCCCGCGAGGCGGTCGATTCGTACGCCGAGGAGCTCGGCGCGCCCGCGACCGACCCGGTCCGGTTCGGGGCCGAGGAGGTGCTGGAGGCGGTGCTGTGAGCCTCGAGACCTCCTTCGAACGGGTCGAACTCCCCCTCGAGTTCCCGTTCACCATCGCACGCAGCACCCAGGAGGCCGCCGAAGTCGTCCTCGTGACCGTGAGCGACGGCGAGTTCGAGGGAATCGGCGGGGCCGGTCCCTCGCGACACTACGGCGAGACCGTCGCGACCGTCGAGGCGGTGCTACCCGACCTGCTCTCGGTCGTCAGGTCCGTCGGCGATCCCCACGGCCTCGAGGAGATCGAGCGACGGATGCGCGGGACGGTCGCGTACAACGCGGCGGCACGTTGTGCGGTCTCGATCGCACTCCACGACCTCGTGGCGAAACGGCTCGACCTCCCGCTGTATCGCTACTGGGGGCTGAGCGAGGGCGAGCCGCTCGAGACCACCTACACCATTGGGATCGACACGACCGAGGTGATGAGAGAGAAGACCGCCGAGGCGGTCGAGCGCGGCTACGGTGCGCTCAAGGTCAAACTCGGGACCGACCGGGACACGGAGATCATCGAGACGGTGCGGAGCGAAGCGCCGGAGGCGACGATCCGGGTCGACGCGAACGAGGCCTGGAGCCCGCGCGAGGCGATCGAGCGGATCGAGGAGATCGGCGAGTACGGAATCGAGTTCGTCGAACAGCCGGTTCCGGCCGGCGATCCCGAGGGACTGAAGTACGTCTACGAGCGCTCGTCGCTGCCGATTGCCGCCGACGAGTCCTGTCTCACGCTCTCCGATATCCCCCGGATCGCCGATAGATGCGACATCGCGAACATCAAGCTGATGAAGTGCGGCGGGCTCCGCGAGGCGATCCGGATGATCCACGCCGCGCGCGCCCACGGCCTGGAGACGATGCTCGGCTGCATGACCGAGTCGAACGCCTCGATCGCGGCGGGCTGTCACCTCGCGCCGCTGCTCGCCTACGCCGACCTCGACGGCGCGCTGCTGCTCGACGAGGACCGGTACACCGGGGTTCCGATGCCCGGCGGCGTGATCGACCTCTCGGGTGTAGCGCGCGGAACCGGTGTCGAGCCGATCTGACTCGCCCCGATCGACCGGCTCACTCGGAGCGTCCGAGTACCGCGATCTCGTAGCGAGCGATCTCCTCGGGCGCTTCGAGGACGATCACGGTGAA
>SKXI01000458.1 GCA_007128515.1 Halococcaceae archaeon
AGGCTGTCATCGTCGTCCCCGATGAGGTCGTCGTCGTCCGAGTGGCGGTGATCGTCCTCGCCGACGGCCGTCTCGCTGTGGTCCGTACCGGCGGTCCCCGTCGTCGCTCCGGCCGTCCCCACCGACTCGGCGCCGGTGGTTCCGGATGCGCCGTGCTCGCCCGTCTCCGTCCCCGTGCTCTGGATCCGGATCTCGTCGTCGGTGATCGAGTCGACCGAGTCGGTTCTGAGCGGGAAGTCCTCGTCGTCGGCGTCGCCCCAGCCGAGTTTCGCGCTGATCGTCCCGGTGATACCCGGATCGGGATCGACGTAGGCGGTCCCCTCTCTGACCTCCGTCACGATACCGACTTCCTCGCCGCTCTCGTCTACGACCGTCTTTCCCTCGTCGTCGTCCGTGAATTGCATCGCCATAGCCTGAAGAGATACCCTGCCGATACGTATATCCCTGCACCCGGCATGCGCGACGACGCGCCCATCCGAAAGCGCTAATGAGAGTCACTGCGAAGCCGCGGACATGAGCGACGAGGACGACGAGGAGACGCCGGCGGTCGAACTCGGCGAGGGCGAGTCCGTCGAGGGCGCACCGCTCGCGCGTGTCACCTCCCGGCTGACCTGGCCGCAGCAGAAGAGCGAGGTCGTCAGGAAGGAAGGCGAGAGCGTGATCCGGACGCCGGAGGGCCCCCGATCGATCGAGGAGGTGCTCTCGGCGGTCGAGACGACCTACTTCGCGTCACGACGTGAGTTCACCGAGGCGGTCGAGTCGGTCGTCGGGACCGGTCCCGTCCCGACCGAGTAGTCCGTGCCGGTCCGTCGGTCCCTCCCCGACGCGTTCTCGCTGCCGTGGGTCCACCGCGCGCTCGTCCTCGGGCCGGTGCTGTTGTTTCTCGGCCACCAGTGGTTCGCACCCTCACTGGAAGCGCGGGTGGTCCGCGACACGGTGATCTACATCGTGATCCCCCTGGGTGTCGCGGCGCTCCACGGCAGACACATCGGCTGGCGGATCGACAGGGTGGCCATCCGGGACGCCGCGCTGCTCTCGGCGTTCGTCGCACCTTTCTACGTCGTCGGTTCGACGCTGCCGACGATCCGCGAGTTCTACCCGATGTGGCAGGTCTCGCCCGCGATCGGCGAGTTCCTCCCCCACGCCGTGATGCTGTTCGTCGTCGCGCTCGCGACCGAGACCTACTACAGGGGCCTGCTCTGTGTCGGGGTCAGGGAGATCGGCTTCAAGTGCGTGTTCATCTCGCCGATCGTCTACGCGCTCATGCACTCGACGAAACCCCCGATCGAGCTCGCGCTGTCGGGGCCGACCGACGCCCTCTTCGGCGCGGTCGACTACCACGCGAACTCGATCCTCCCGTCGACCGTCGCCCACGGCTTCGGTCTCGTGCTGCTCGACTGGCTCGTGCTCCACGACCCGGTGATCGACCCGGAGACGACGCTCCGGTGGCTCTCGTGGCTCCCGCTCCCGTTGTGACGGATCGGTAACGGACGAACGCTGCGCCACGCTTTTGACCGACTCGGCCCTTCGTAGGGTCATGAGCCTCGCGATCGACCCGAACGAGATCGACCCCGAAGACATCGGCGAGAAGCAGGCCGTCCTCGAGATGGACCACGAGGAGGCGATCGAACACGTCCGCGAGGTCTGTCTCGAGGTCGGCTTCGGCATCCCCGTCGAGTTCTCCCCGTCGGAACTCCTCAACGAGAAGGTCGACGCCGACCGCGATCCCTACTACGTCCTCGGTGCGTGCAACCCGGAGATGGCAGACCGCGCGCTCGACGAGACGATGCGGATCGGTGGGCTCTTCCCGTGTAACGTGATCGTCTGGGAGGAAGAACCCGGCCGCCAGCGCGTCTATCACCTCTCGATCATGAAGGTCGCCCGCCTGCTCAACGTCGCACCCGACAGCGAGGAGTGGGCGTCGATCGTCGAGGACACCGGCGAACTCGTCGAGGAGCTGTTCTCGCGGCTCGATGCCGTCGAGAAACGGGTGTAGCTACGCGACGGTCCGCGGGATCGACCCGGCGTCGCCGAGGCCGTCGCGGGCCTCCAGCGCGGTGACGAACTCGGGCACCGTGACGGGCTCGCTGTCGACGTGTGGGGCGACCAGTCGCTCGTCACCCGCCGTGACGTCGATCCAGACGACCGGGAGCACGACCTCCTCGTACCTCGCCTCGGAGACGAGCGAACCCGCCTCGTGACGCTCGAACGCCGGGGCGAGCGAGACGCCACGGCTCTCCGCCCAGGCCTCCCACTCCTCGATCCGGTCGATGCGCTCGGGGTCACCGTCGGCGCTCACGCGTGCCGGCCAGGTGTGTGTCCTGTACGCCGAGACGAGCGGCGTCGACGCGAGACGGTCGAGTCGCGCACGGAGCGCGTCCTGTCTGGGGCGGGCGCTCGTGGCGCCCTCGCGCAGGTAGAGGTCGATCTCGAGTGGGTCGTCGAACGATCCGATCATACTGTCATCGTTCTAATCTCCACGTACTAAAACTATGGCTAGTACGATGGGATGGAATATATACACGCTAGAACGACCCCTCAGCCGACCGTTCGCCCGAAGTCCGCGAGCGAGGACTGGACGCCCGCGACGAGTTCCGAGGAGCGACGGAGGCGCTCGGGCGAGATCGGCAGCCGATCGGAGAGCGTCGTCACCGCCGCCGCGAGCGACTCCGCCTCGCCCCACTCGCCGTCGAAGGCGTTCCTGACGCTCTCTCTGACCTGCCAGACGCCGACCGGCGCCCACTGCTCGTCGGTGACCTCCCGGAGGACGAGGACCTTCGCCTGCCGGCCACGGTCGGCGAGGTGTTCGAGCGCACCCACCCGGGCGGCGTAGTACGCCCCCGAGGTGCCGCCGGTGACGTACTCGGTCCGACCCTCGTAGCCCTCGTGATCGCTCGCGACCCAGTACCGTCCTTCGCTGTCGGGGTTCCAGACGCTCCCCGGCGACTTCATCTCGACCAGTTCGAACTCCCAGTTGCCGGGTGCCAGGACGATCCAGTAGCGGTTTCCGACGTACTCGTTCGTGTAGACCTCGACCGTGTCGACGCTCGGCGCGTTACGGATCGTCCCCCGGAGGTACTTCCCGACCGTGTCGTCGA
>SKXI01000355.1 GCA_007128515.1 Halococcaceae archaeon
TCTACACCACCGAGCCGACCCGCGACCTGATGGGGCTGCTCCAGCTGGACTACCTCGACGTCGCCGCGAAGGAGGGCCGCGCCCCGCCGTACGAGTCGGAGATGGTGCGCGAGACGATCAAACACACAATCCCGGTCGAGTACGGCGACGTCACGGACATCGCGCCGGACGTCAAGCTCACCTTCCACAACGCGGGTCACATCCTCGGGAGCGCGGTGAGCCACTTCCACATCGGAAACGGCCTCTACAACGTCGCGTTCACCGGCGACATCCACTACTCCGGGACCCGGCTGCTCAACAGCGCCGTCAACGACTTCCCGCGCGTGGAGACGCTCGTGATGGAGTCGACCTACGGCGGGCGAAACGACTACCAGACGGATCAGGGCGACGCCGAGCGCGCGCTGATCGAGCTGGTGAAGAAGACCCACGACCGCGGCGGGAAGGTGCTGATCCCGGCGTTCGCGGTCGGTCGCTCCCAGGAGATCATGCTCGTCTTGGAGGAGGCGATGCGCGAGGGGAAGATCCCCGAGATGCCGATCCACCTCGACGGGATGATCTGGGAGGCGACGGCGATCCACACCACCTACCCCGAGTACCTGAACGACGACCTCCGGTCGCGGATCTTCCACACCGACGAGAACCCGTTCCTCGCCGAGCAGTTCAACCACATCGACGAGGGCGAGGACGAGCGCCAGGAGGTCGCGAGCGGCGACCCCTGTATCATCCTCTCGACGTCGGGGATGGTCACCGGCGGGCCGATCATGTCCTGGCTCGAACTCCTGGGTCCGGATCCGGACACGACGATGATCTTCGTCGGCTACCAGGCCCACGGGACGCTCGGCCGGCGGATACAGAACGGCTGGGACGAGGTGCCGATGAACGGCGACGGTGGCCGCTCGCGCCACCTCAAACTCCAGTTCGACGTCGAGACGGTCGACGGCTTCTCGGGTCACGCCGACCGGAACGGCCTGATGAACTTCGTCCGGACGATGAACCCCCGACCCGAGAAGGTGCTCTGTGTGCACGGCGACGAACGCTCGGTCCAGGACCTCTCCTCGGCGCTCTACCACGAGTTCAACATCCGGACGTTCGCCCCGAAGAACCTGGAGACGTTCCGGTTCGTCTAACGGGGAGGTTCTTGTCCCCGTGCCGAGAGCCACCCGTATGATCGGACGGCGGTTCTCCACCCGATTCTGGCTCGCTGTCGCCACGGCGGTCGCGGCGGTCGCCACCGCCTGGAGCCTCTCGCTCAACCTCGTCCTCGGCCTCGTTCCCTGTGATCTCTGCTGGTACCAGCGGATCCTCATGTACCCGCTGGTGGTGATCCTCGGCGTCGCGACGATCGAATCGCGGTCCGAGGTCTATCGGACGGCGCTCGCGCTCTCGGTTCCAGGGGGCATCATCGCGACCTACCACTCCTGGCTCCAGTACGGCGGTGCCGAGAGCGCCGCCTGTACGGTCGGCGGCGGCTGTGCCGCCGTCCAGTACCAGGTCCTCGGTCTCGCGACGCCGAACCTCTCGCTCGTCGCGTTCACGCTCGTGAGTGTGCTCGTCCTGCTCGCCCATCGCGCGTGACCGGCGAGGACGGCCGGCCGTCGCACTGGATCGTTCCGCTCCCGAGTGCGACAACCGAGCGCCAGCGCCGCGTCCAGCCGGCGGAACGGCCTGTCCTACACGATCGATCGCTCGCGACGTCGATCGGCTTATTCGGGGCTTATAACGGGTGAATAATACAGTCGTATACCCGATACGATCGGGAGAAACGTACTCACATCGGGTGAAATCCCGGTGCTCCCCGGAAAACGTATCTCCGTCTAGAGGTGTGGGATCGCAGTCTTTAATACGGAGTCGATAATGCTCGCTCGTGGATGTCGCCAGAGCATAGCCGACGACGGTTCATGACAGTAGCGGGAAGCACAGTTCTCGGTCTCGGAGTGGCCAGCGGCGCGGCGAGCGCGGCCTCGAACGCACCGGTTCTCTCGGGACGCGAGTACCCCACGTTCGGGACGAACCCGGACGCCCCCACCGCGACGATCTACGGCAGTTTCAACTGCCCGTTCACCGCCAGCGCGGTCGACGACACGCTCGACCGGATCGTGAACGACTTCGTCGAGACGGGCCAGCTCAACCTGGAGTGGCAGCCCCTCGAGTACGAGCCGACCAACACGGGTTCGCCGTACATCTCCCAGAACGGCGTGCAGGCCGGTCAGGCCGCACTCGCCGTCTGGGACACCGACCCCGAGTCGTTCCCGGCCTTCCTCGACCGCGTCTTCCGATCGATGCCGGGTCAGACGAACCCCGGCACGCTCGAGAGCTGGATGGGCGACGCCGGCGTCTCCTCGCCCACCTCGGACATCGGCGGCTACGACGGCGACCTGCGGTCTATCGCCGGCGGCGCCACCTCACCCGTCGGCAGCGGCCCGATCCCGGTGATCGAACTCGCCGGCGACACGACGAACCCCCGACACCAGCACGTCTTCGGCTGGATCGACGCACGCGTTGACGACGCCGACGCGACCGGTGGTGGAGACGAAGACGACGTCGAGTCTCAGGACGCACCGGAAGAAGAGGATACAGGCGATGAAGGTGACGACGCAACGGAGGGCGCTGCCGATGAGCCGGATGAAGCGGATGCGGAGGCGAGCGAGGAAAGCGAGGACGCCGGGGATGAGAGCGACGACGCTGATGAGGAAAGCGAAGAGCCCCCGACCTGTCCGTTCACGGTCGGCTGAGAACGGCCCTCACGGTTTTTGACCACGAGTTTTTACGTTCGGATACCACAGCCGAGGGCTGCGGTTTCGTTCCCGTTCGGAGGACATCGGCCGGTCACTCCTCGTGCGAGACGAACTCGATCAGCACGCCGCCCGTGTCGCGTGGGTGGAGGAAGGCCACGTCGTGGCCCCACGCGCCGGGTCTGGGCTCGTCGTCGATCGGTTCGATCCCGTGGTTCACGGCCTCCTCGAGCGCACCCTCGATGTCGTCGGTGGCGAACGCCAGGTGGTGGATCCCTGGACCGTTTCGATCCAGGTACCGGGCGATCGGTCCGCTCTCGACGGGTTCGAGCAGTTCGAGGTAGCCGTTTCCGAGCGCGAGAAA
>SKXI01000115.1 GCA_007128515.1 Halococcaceae archaeon
CGAATCGGCGACGCTCACGACGAACCACATGTTCAGGTGCGGGTGCTCGCGCTCGTAGTTGTGTGCGACCTCGCGGTGGGCGTTCACCAGCCCCTCGACCTCCTCGAACCGCTCGGGTGGGGCGTGCATCGCGACGAGCGTCGCTGCCCCGCCGATCCGCTCGGCGTTGATCAGCGGGCCGAACCGCGAGAGCGTACCCGCCTCACAGAGCGCGCGGACCCGTTCGACGAGTTCACGCTCGCTGACACCGACGCCTCGCTCGGTCAGCGCCTCGGCGGCGGGGACGAACGGCCGTTCGGTGACCGGAAAGCCGCCCTGGAACGCGTTCACGACGGCCCTGTCGACTGTATCGAGGTCCGCAGCCTCGGCCCGTGTCATACCTGATCGTCGGGTCTCGCGGGGAATAAGCGTCGCGTTCTCCCCTACCGGTCCCGCCGCAGGCCACAGAGCTGGACCGGCAACGACGACCCGCCAGGTGCCACGACGTCGCCCAGGATCCCGCCGAACGAGGCCGCGTCGATCGGCCAGGTGGCGATCCGGTAGCCGACGACCGCGATCGGTGCCTCCAGATAGAGCCGTTCGGAGAGCCGACGCACGCCCTCGACCCGGCTCTCCTCGCTTCGCTCGCGGCGGAGGTCGTCGAGCTCCCCGTCCGCGCTCGCCTCGTCCAGCCCGTAGCCGGTGAGGTTGTACCAGGGGCCGTCACCGTCGCCCTCCTCGACCGTGTTGTCGCTGTGGGCGAGCGTCGCGAGCGTCCGGATTCCGTGTGGCGAACAGCCCCGCCAGGCGATCGGGCAGACGTCGAACTCCGCACCCGCGAACGCGCGCTCTCGGATCTCTCCCGCCGGGGCGACCGCCACCTCGACCGGGACGCCGAGCGATCGCACACGCTCCGCGAACCCGTGGGTGACCTCGGACAGCGGGGAGGCGGTTCCCGCGGGGGGTGCGAGGACCGAGAGCGGTCGGCCGAGGCGTTCCGTGACGAGCTCGCCGTCGACCGTGATCTCGCGTGCGACCTCCGCGTTTAGCAGCGAGTCGGTGAGCGTCTCGACGAAGGCGTACTCGTGACGCGCTTCGTCCTGGGTGGTCTCGATACCGGTCGCGCTCTCTACCACCTCCTGTCCCGCGTACTCGCCCGCCTCGCCGGTGATCGTCTCGCCCGATTCGAGGAACTCGCGGATCGGCGTCACCGCCTCGCGCTCCCAGAGCGCGGAGACGATGGGATGGTCGTTCGGCTCCTCCCCGGCCGCGGCCTCCGGCCGCAGGTGGGCGAAAGCGGGTGGGAGGAGGACGCTGCCGGGCTCGCCGAACCCCTGGTACCGGGCGACCCAGCGCTCCCTGTCGAGCAGCATCGAGAGCGCCTGTCTGAAGCTCTGGTCGTCGAGCGGTTCGACCCTCGTGTTGAACGCGAGCGCCTCGAAGCCGTCGTCCGGCCCGGTCACGACGGCCGCCTCCCCTTCCTCCCCGGACAGCCTCACCGGACCGAGGTCGAACGCACCGGCGTCGATCGCCCCCCGTTCGACGTCCGCGACGACCTCGCTCGCCGACCCGTAGACGCGTACGCGGACCTCGTCGAGGAAGGGGCCGCCGTCCATCCCGTGCGCTTCGGCCCACTCGGCGTCGAGCGGCGGCCACTCCTCCCTGAGCCTCAGGTCGATTCCCGCCTCCGGATCGAACGCCTCGACGTCGGCGGGACCGAGCGTGACCGGCTCGTCGGGGACCCCGTCGACCGGCTCCTCGAGGCCGGCGTGGACGTGTTCGGGGAGCAGCGGCACCGAGAGCGGGTCGGCCAGCACGCCGACCGGTTCGTCGAAGACGACCTCGAGGTCCCAGTCGTCGCTTCCGTCGATCCCCAGGAACCCGTCGGCGACCGAGCGGAACCGTGCGGGCCGGTGTTCGCGGATCGTCCCGTAGGTGAACGCCACGTCGTTCGGGGTGAACGGCTCGTCGTCGCTCCAGTGGAGCTCCGCGAGGTCGACACCGATGCGTTCGCCGTCTCCGAGTCTCTCCCAGTCGGCGAACGCCCACGGGTGCGTCTCGAACTCGCTCGGTTCGACGATCGCGCCCGAGGCGTAACAGAGGTCGACGAGCGCGCCCGTCGAATCGGAGGCGACCGAGAGCGGGGCGAGCGGTTCGAACGCACCCACGGAGCCGAGGGTGATGCGGCCACCGCGTCGGGGCGACTCCTCGGCCGCGTTCGCCCCGCTCCCGGTCACGTCCCGCCACCCACAGCCGCTGACGCCGAGAGCGAGGCCGAGCCCGCCGACGCTCCGAAGCAGCGCCCGCCGTCCCGGTCGCGACCCCGTCATGGCTCGGCTCACGCCTTCCCGACGCTTAAGTATCTTCCCGGCAGTCACGGCACCGGCGTGACCTCGAACCCGAGTTCCTCGACGCCCTCGCTGACCGCCTCCTGGTCCGCGCTCGCCTCGTAGTAGAACACCAGATCGAACGTGCCGTCTCTCAGGAGCTGCTGGCACTCCCAGACGAACTCGTCCCCGTCGAGGGTGAGCCCCTGGTGCTGGTTCGAGGAGAAGTCCGGGTCGTCCACGCCGGAGTAGACGTAGGTGTCCCCCGGCTCGATGCCGGCAGCCTCGGCGATCACCTCGCCGACGTCGATCGTCGCGTCGTGCATCTCCAGGTCCGATCCCAGGTCGAACTCGGTGTGCACGATCGCGCCGGCGAGGTCGATCTCGCCCGGTTCGAGCAGCTTCAGCGTTCGCTGATAGAGGTCGTTCGAGAGTGGGTCGTCCATACCCCATCCTCAGTTCCGAACGCTAAACCGCTCACGGTCCGGGCCAGCCCCGCGGTCGACGGCGTCCCATCGGTTGTGACGGTGTGACACGGGTGTGCGCCGTGACAGAAGGCTCATATCCCTCGCGGCTGTCGGGGTGGACGAATGCGCACCTGGATTCGGACCCGGCTCTCCTCGCTCTACGAACGGACGCTCGAGCGCGAGGTGGGAGCGGGCCCGACGCACGTCGCGGTCATCCAGGACGGCAACCGCCGCTACGCGAGGCGCAGGGGCGACGACGCCCCCGACGGCCACCGCGCGGGCGCGAAGACGACGGAGAACGTGCTCAACTGGTGTGAGGA
>SKXI01000238.1 GCA_007128515.1 Halococcaceae archaeon
AGCGGCAACGGGACGGCGCTGAACGTGAAGCGGTGGTCGGGAACGGTGTCGATGTTTCGGAGGTTCTCGACGATCAGGGTGTACTCCTCGGGCGCATCGTCGCGGAGCAGCACCCGATGGGCCGGCATCGAGACGTCGCCGGCGACGTCGACGTTTCCACAATCGATCCCGACGAGGCCCACCTCCCGCTCGCGAAGCCACTCCGCGCCGGCGGCGGAGAGCCCTGGATGTTCCGAGAGATAGGTGTCCTCGTCCCCCGGGAGGTGTGCGTCCCACCCGGTAGAGAGCAAGAGCGCGTCGCCGGGACGGACGTCGACGTCCGCTTCCTCGACAGCTCGGTCCAGGAGGTCGGGACCGATCGATCCACGCGAACCGGCATCGGAGACGTCGAGCCAGACGCCGGGGCCGTGACACTCCTCTAGCCCGAGTTCGTCGATCGTCTTTCCGTCCCGGTGGAGGTGGTACGGCGCGTCGATGTGGGTGCCGTTGTGCTCTGCGAGAAAGACGAAGCCGTTGACGAGCGAGAGGTCCTCGACGCCCTTCCCCCGCCAGGTGTCCTCGGCCTCGTCGTGGTTCATTCTGGTTCCGGGGAGAAACAGCGGGCTCCGGCCGTGGCTCGGGTGGTTCGCCATTCCCTCCTCGATCCTCGCGGTCAGGTCGATGGCTCGTGACACGCCCGCACCTGCGCGAGGAGGGCGTATAACGGTTTCTCGGACCGACTCGCTCTCCGGACGGGATCACTCGTAGAGGCGCTTTGCGATCACCAGCCGGTTGATCTCGTTGGTCCCCTCGTAGATCTGCATCCCCTTCGCGACGCGCATGTACCGTTCGAGCGGGTAGTCCCGCGAGTAGCCCCGCGAGCCGTGTACCTGCACCGCCTCCGTCGTGACCTCCATCGCGACGTCCGTCGCCTTCGTCTTCGCCATCGCCGCCTCGGACGTCACCCGCTCGCCACGGTCGCGTTTCGCGGCCGCGGAGACGGTGAGCAGCCGTGCGGCCTCGATCTCGATCGCCATCTCCGCGAGCTTGAACGAGATCCCCTGAAACTCGCGGATCGGCCGGCCGAACTGCTTGCGCTCGTCGGCGAACCCGCGGCTCGCCTCGAACGCCGCCTGTGCGACGCCGACGCCCTGTGCGCCGGTCCCGATCCGGCCGACGTCGAGGCTTTCGAGCACGTAGCGGAGCCCCCGTCCGGCCTCGCCGACCAGGTTCTCCCCCGGCACCCGAGCGCCGTCGAACCGGATCTCCGTCTCGATCGACGCCTCGCCCTCCATAGACGGGATCTCCCGGACCATCTCGATCCCCGCTCTCCGCTGCGGATCGGGTATCCCGATCAGGCTGACCCCCTCTCCGGTCCGGACGCCGACGAGGAGGAAGTCCGCGACGCTGCCGTTGGTCGTCCAGACCTTCTCGCCCTCTATAACGTACTCGTCGCCCTCTTCGGTCGCCGTCGTCGAGAGCGAGCCCGCGTCGCTTCCCGCCTCCGGTTCGGTCAGCGAGAGCGCGGGGAGCCACTCGCCCGAACAGATCGCCCCGAGCCACTCCTCTCGCTGCCACTCGGCGCCGAACTCGTGGATCGGGTAGCCGACGAGGCTCGCGGCGACCGAGGCGGTCCCCGCGAGCAGCTTCCAGCTCCGGGCGAGCTCCTCGATCGTGATCGCGTACGACCGGTAGTCCAGTCCCATCCCGCCGTACTCGGTCGGGTACTGCACGCCGTGAAAGCCGGCCTCCGCGACCCGCTCGACGAGGTCGGACGGGAAGCTCCCCTCGGCCTCGTGCGCCTCGACGTGTGGATCGACCTCGTCCTCGCAGAACCGCCGGACGCGCTCTCGGTGGTCGTGGTGGTCCTCGGAGAGCGGCGCGTCGTTCGTTCGCATCGTCTCACCGGTCGGACGCCGGCGACATAACTACCGTGGGCAGCCGTACGGATCGCGTCAGCACCGTTATTACGGCAGGTCGCGAAAGCGCGAGCCGTGAACGATTCGACCGTCCGCACGACGCTCTCGGAGGCGGCCGCTCGCGATCCCGACCGCGAGGCGCTCGTCGATCCCGGGGCGGACGAACGGCGCAGCTTCGCCGATCTGGATCGGCGTGCAGGCGACCTCGCGGCGGGGCTCGAAGCGATCGGGATCGAGCGCGGCGATCGTCTGACTGCGCTGCTCTCGGACTCGATCGAGTTCCTCGAACTGCTGTTCACCTGTGCGCACGCCGGGGTCGTCTACAACCCGATCAGCAGCCGCGTCGCACCCGACCGGCTCGCGTACGTCCTCGATCACGCCGGCTCGACCGGGGTGGTCGTCGATCGACACGGCATCGGGACGCTGCGAGCGCTCGAGGCCGACGATCGGCCACCCATCTCCATCGGCGTCGGTACCGGGAACGAGTCTCCCGTCGACCACAGCTACGACACGCTGTTCGGCGAGAGAGCGGCCGATCCGGCGCCGATCGCCGAGGACGATCCCGCCCTTCTGCTCTACACCTCCGGGACGACCGGGCGGCCGAAAGGCGTCGTCCACACCCACCGGAACGTCGTCGACGCCGCGCTCGTCTGTCTTCCGTACAACCGGTTTCGACCGACCGACGTCAACCTCGCGCTCGGCCCGCTCTACCACGTCGGCCCGCTGCTCTGTAACGTCCTCCCCGCGTTCTCCGTCGGCGCGACGAACCTGCTCCGCCACGGCTTCGACCCGACCGCCACGCTCGACCTGATCGAGTCCGAGGGTATCACGGCGATGTGGGGCGTCCCGACGCACGTCCGGGCACTCGTCGACGAGGAGTCGATCGGGGAGCGCGACCTCGGTAGTGTGAGAATGATCCAGTACTCCGGCTCGGCGATGCCGACGTCGGTCGCCCGCCGCTGTCGCGAGCACGTGCCCGACTGCGCGCTCGTCAACGCCTACGGGACGACCGAGATGGTCTTCGGGACGATCCTCTTTCCCGAGTTCCACGACGAGAAACTGGGGAGTATCGGCCGGGCGGTCCCGAAGGCGACCGTCCGGGTCGTCGACCCCGACGAGTCCGACCCGGAGGCGACCTGCGAGCCTGGCGAGGTCGGCGAGCTCCTGATCAGGAACGCGACGACGATGACCGG
>SKXI01000262.1 GCA_007128515.1 Halococcaceae archaeon
CCCGTACCGGGCGTTCGCCGCCCGGTTCTCCGCGAGGTGCAACGAGGTGTTCGCCGTCACGCCGAGACGCAGGACTTTCGCGTCGAGGTCGAAGAGCGTGGCGAGCGGCGAGCGCTCGCCGTGGGGCCGATCGAGCGCGTGCTCCGAGACGACCCGCTCTTTGTACCTCCCCCACGCCGCGACCGAGTGCGTCGGGTGGGCGCTTCGGAGCACGCCGGGGTAGGTACGAAAACACTCCGCGACCGCGCCCATCGTTCGCGTGGGAGTGATCTCTGCTCGATACGGCGGGGCACTCTCGCGGATCCGTTCGATCCAGGGGTCGGGAACGGGCGGGTTCTCCCAGCGAGCGGGATCCGAGAGCTGCGTCGAGTGCGTCGGCATCGCGAGCGTCCCCGCCTCGGTGAGTACCTCCCGAAGGGAATCGACGACCGCGGGCGCACCACCCGAAACCCAGCCGAGCGCCGAGAGCGAGCAGTGAACGAGGACCGCGTCCCCGGGTTCGAGCCCGAGCGTGCGGAGGTCACTCCTCAGCCGGTCGACCGTCACCGGTTCGTCCGAGCGCTCGATCGCC
Source organism: Halococcaceae archaeon (assembly GCA_007128515.1). Classification (GTDB taxonomy): domain Archaea; phylum Halobacteriota; class Halobacteria; order Halobacteriales; family Halalkalicoccaceae; genus Natronorarus. The sequence goes on from SKXI01000262.1 coordinate 572, forward strand.
TCGCGTTCTCCCATGCCCCGACCACTCGGAACCGGGGCAAAACTCCGGCGGGCGGAAAACGGCTATCGCGCTCGGGCGGCTACACCCGCCATGACCGGGACCGTCGAGTCGCTGTTCGTCGCGAGGGAGGGGTCGGCACCGATGGAGCGCGTCGAGTCGGTCGAGGCGGTGTCGGGTGGGCTGGCGGGCGACCGCTACCAGCGCGGGACGGGTCACTACGCCCCGTTCGACGTCTGCGAGGTGACGCTGATCGCGGCCGAGGACCTGGCGGCGATCCGCGAGGAAGCCGGGATCGACCTCGGCGGGGGGCAACACCGGCGGAACGTCGTGGCGCGAGGGGTCGACCTCGAGGAACTGCTCGGCGCGACGGTCGCCGTCGGCGAGGCGCGGTTGCGCGGGACGCGGCGGCGGCCGCCCTGTGCGCACGTCGAGCGCCTCGCGGAGGAGACGGGACTCGCCCGGGCATTGCGCGGTCGGGGCGGGATCTGTGCGGACGTCGTCTCGGGCGGGAAGATCCGGGTTGGAGATCCGATCGAGGTCGTGGAGGCCGACGCTCGAACGATCGGGCGTGAGATCGCGGACCGGTTCGGCGACGGGTGAACCGGTGGCTGTGCGAGAACGATGCACGACCGCCATACGGGTAACCCCCGAGACCTCCTCTTACTCCACATGACCGGAACGAACGAGCGACGTCTGACCCGGCGGGCGCTGCTCGCGACGGTGGGCGTCTCGACGGCGGCACTGGCAGGCTGTACGGGGAGCGGCTCCGAGGGACCGTACGACGCGAGCGACGACGAGGCGAACGGTGATCGCGGATCGGACGACGACGGGGGCGATACGGGGGGTGAAACCGAGGGAGGGCCGCCGGTCCGGGAGGCGGTCGTCCCGCTCGAACACGACCTCGAATCGTTCAACGAGAACGTGCTCTCCGGCGGGGTGAGCCAGGACGGCATCCCCTCGATCGACGACCCGGACTTCGAGCCGGTCGGGGAGGTCGACGGGAGGCTCGACGACGGCGATCCTGTGTTCGCGGTCGAGGTCGACGGCGAGGCACGGGCGTACCCCCAGTCGATCCTCGTCTGGCACGAGATCGTCAACGATACCGTAGGGGACCTCGATCTCGCGGTCACCTACTGCCCGCTGACGGGCACCGCGATCGGGTTCGAGCGGGGCGAAACCGAGTTCGGCGTCTCCGGGAGACTCGTCAACAGCAACCTGATCATGTACGACCGCGGGAGCGAGAGCTGGTGGCCACAGGTGCTCGGGACCGCGATCGACGGCCCCCACGAGGAGGACGCGCTGATCGAACACCCCGTGATCTGGACGACCTGGGAGCGGTTTCGGGACGTCTACCCCGACGGCGAGGTGCTCACGGAGCGGACCGGCTTCTCCCGTGACTACGACCGCGACCCCTACGGCTCGTACAACCCACGTGAGGGCTACTACGCCGACGAGGGAACGATGTTCAACACGATGACCGACGACGACCGCCACCACCCGAAGGACGTCTTCATCGGTGCGCGCGACGCCGAGGGCGCGCTCGCGGTCGAGAAGGAGCGCCTGCGGGAGGACCGGCTGCTCGAGACCGACGTCGGCGGCGTCCCCCACCTCGCGGTCTACGGCCCCGACCTCGACACGGGGTACGTCTACCGGAACCCGGACGGGGAGTCCGTGGAGGCCGACGGAGAGGAGTACGTCGTCGATGGCGAGGGTTACGCGGCCGCGGGCCTGCCGCTCGACCGGCTCAACGCCTTCGACGCGATGTGGTTCGCCTGGGTCGCGTTCTACCCCGACACCGAGGTGATCGACTGAATGGGCGCGACGGTACGGAAACCGTCGGTGCTCTCGCGGACGACGGCGGTGAGCCGTGGCGCGCTCGCGCGGCGTGACTCCGCCGCGGTCTTCTCGCTCGTCACCCTCGTCTACCTCCTCGGTTTCCTGCTCGCGATCGGCGACCTCAACTACCGCCCCGAGGCCGGTCTCTCGATGCTCGTGGTGGAGGAGCCGCTCTCGCGCATGCTCGAGCCCGGTCCCGGCCCGTTCGCCTACGAGGGGATCGCGACGATCGATCTCCTCGTCGCCCGATACCTGTTCTCGCCGGTGAACCTGGCGATCGGCCTCGGGCTCTCGCTGCTGGTCGGGCTGAACCTCGCGCTCAGCTACCTCGCGGTCACCCAGCCGAAGTCGTGTGGGATGGGGGCGAGTACGGGGGTCTTCGCGTCCGTGCCCGCGCTCGTCTCCGGGACGGCGTGCTGTGCGCCGGTGATCTTCCTCGTCCTCGGGATCCAGGCGAGCGCCGCCCTCCTCTCGGTCTTCGTCTGGCTGCTCCCGATCGGGGTTCTCCTCCTGCTCGGGAGCCTCGCGTACGTCGCGACCAAGGTCGATCCGACCGCGCTGGGCGGCTCCTCGACCGTCGAGTGATACTGTCGGCTGTAACTCTGTGGAGGTTCTCTCCACCCCGTACTGGTGAGAATCTTCAACGACGTACAGCCGACAGTATGAGCCCCACCGGGAC
>SKXI01000020.1 GCA_007128515.1 Halococcaceae archaeon
ACGGATAGGAAGTCGGCCTCGGCACTCACATCTTGGAGTCTATCCACATCTGAGGTAGCCTACCAACCTGCGTTGTCGAACTCGACCAACTCTATAGCGTGCTCGATGAGCGGTGTCGAGAGGTAGAGACTCGTATCCTGCTTCAATTCCCGGAGCGTCCGTTTTGCAGTATCCTCGGTCAACGCTCCCTGGCTGTAACCGTACAGTACGACACCCACCGAACCGTGGACTTCGATCCCCTCTTCGTTCGCCGTGTTTCTCGCGTCCATGTCGTCAGTCAGGAGAACCGCATCGCGTTCGATACAGATCACGAGTGCAGCAGCCTCCCCTGGATCGAGATGTGGATACACGGAATCGATGTCGATATCGATCTGTTCGACGGAAAATTGGAGTTCGGATACGTCGGTCGGGCCGTCTTCGAGTTCGTCGAGAACGGTCTCCGGGACGAGTACCTCTCCAGTCAGTTCGAGCAGTGACAGAACATCTGCTTGTTCGAGGTGTATCAACGGGCCAGCGTCGGCAACGACCAGTCTACTCATCGAACGTACTCAAGCTTGCAATCCCCATTTCACGTCTTCCTCGACTGCCTCCCGAGCGGCCTCGACCTCCTTGACGAGTTCGACACCGAGGTACTCGATTGCCTCCTCTCGCGTAATCTCGTCGTCGAGATACCTGCTGACGATCATGTCTCGATACAGCGTCTCGACGCCTGCCTCGACCGCTTGCTGGATTACCGCCGATTCGTCCATCCCGTGATGCTCCGCGAGTTCCCGGAGCCGCTCCGACACGGTTTCAGTCGTCATACGTCGACCTAAGTCGCTTATGAATATAAACTCGGGTGGGGCTACGATACGCATCAGTTCGGATTTGGAGTCGGCGACAATCTGACCGGGGGCTATGTCAGCCGATTCATAAAGTTGTTCGAGTCAGTGTGAGAAACGATTCTCTGACGGTCGTTCACTTCTTCCGAAGAACGTGTGGATAGAAAGCTGGCCTCGGCACTCATAGGGCTCCACATACCGCGTTGCCTAGACGCGTTCGGTGAGCGCACTCGTCATCGGCCACCCGTCCCTACCCGTTCGGTACCCAAAACCGCCTCGCTCGCGAACGCCTTTCCCGCTGGCTCCCTTCCCTCGGCTATGAGCGATGGACTCCCGCCCGAAGCCGAGGACCTGATTCAGGACGAGGCGCTGATGGCACACTTCGCCACCAGCGTCAAGGACCGCCCGCACGTCGCGCCGGTCTGGTACCGGTACCGAAACGGGACGCTCTCGGCGCTGATCACGGGTCAGAAACTGGAGAACGTCCGGCGAAATCCCAGAGTGGCCATCTCGATCGAGCAGTCGGAAAACGGCTCGGCACAGTGGATGGTCGCGATGCGCGGCACCGCGGAGGTGATCGAGGACGAGGTGGCGATCCGCGAGGCCGAGAGCGTGATCAACCCGAAGTACGGTGCGGACCCCGACGCCTGGCAGGGCAACACGCTCGTCCGGGTCGACGTCGCCTCGGGGAGCTACCGGACCTACTGAACGCCCTTTCAGACCGCTCGACCCGCTCGCCGGAACCCGGACGGTTTAGGCCGCGACCGGTGAACCCGGGGTATGACCGACGAGCCGACGATCCTCATGCCCCACACGCTCGGTCCCGACCGCCTCGACGGTCTCTCGGAGCTACTCGCCGACGACCTCCCCGAGGGCGCGATCCGGGTCGCTCGTACACCCGACGAGACGTTCGACGCCGCTCCGGAGGTCGAGGGGATCCTCGCCGGGCGTCCGAGCGACGACCTCCTCGACGCGGCCGAGCGCCTCCGGTGGGTGCAGGCGCTCAGCGCGGGCGTCGACCACTACGACCTCGACGAGCTAGAGGACCGAGGGATCGTGCTCACGAACGCCTCGGGCGTCCACGCGCAGCCGATCGCCGAGCAGGTGCTCTGTTACACACTGATGTTCGAACGCGGCCTGCACGAGAGCCTCCGCCAGCAGGCCCGCGGCGTCTGGGAGCGCGTCGAGGGTGGGGAGATCCGCGGGAAGACGATGGGGATCGTGGGCGTCGGTGCGATCGGCGCTCGCACGGCCGACCTCGCGTCGGCGCTTGGGATGGAGGTGATCGGGACGAAACGCGACGTCGAGAGCGCACCGGAAGTCCTCTCGGAGTGCTACCCGGCCGACGAGTACCACGAGCTCTGCCGACGGTCGGAGTACCTCGTCCTCGCCTGTCCGTTGACCGACGAAACCGAAGGTTTGCTGGGCTACGAGGAGCTGCGGATGATGTCGAGCAGTGCGGTCGTGATCAACGTCGCTCGCGGCGAGGTCGCGGACGAGGCGGCGCTGACCCGTGCGCTCCAGTCGAAGTGGATCCGCGGGGCAGCGCTCGACGTCTTCGAGACCGAGCCCCTCCCCGGAGAGTCGCCGCTCTGGGACCTCTCGAACGTCGTGATCACGCCACACATGGCGGGGTCGACCCCGGAGAAGTTCGGCCGCTGGCGCGAGATCGTGGTGGAGAACTACCGCGCGCTCTCCTCCGAGGACCCGGAGGGGATGGTGAACCGGGTCGTCTGACCCCGCCGCTCGCGCGCGTCCGTTGCGGGTCGCGCTTGTCGCGACGAGTCGGAACGGTTTTCGCAATACTTGCCGTCCGATCGGTATGGTGTTCGACACGATCGGGGAGCGGGGCCACGAACAGGTCTCCTATTTCACCGACGAGGAGACGGGGCTGCGGGCGATCGTCGCGATCCACGACACGACGCTCGGGCCGTCGCTGGGCGGGACGCGGCTCTACGACTACGGGACCGAGGAGGACGCACTGGAGGACGTGCTCAGGCTCTCGGAGGCGATGACCTACAAGGCCGCGGCGACGGAACTCCCCCTCGGCGGCGGGAAGGCCGTGATCCTCGGCGGACCCGAGGCCGTCTCCCCCGACCTCTTCTCGGCGTACGGACGGGCGGTCGAGCGCCTCGGGGGGCGCTACGTCACCTCCGTCGACGTGAACACGGGCGCACCCGAAATGGACCTGATCGCTCGCGAGACCGATCACGTCGTCGGGACGAGTAGTGGGCTAGAGAACCCCTCCGCGATCACCGCTCACGG
>SKXI01000087.1 GCA_007128515.1 Halococcaceae archaeon
ACCACCCAGGTCGCGCGACCTGGCCGGGCAGAGGAGATCCCATCACGGGGAGAACTATGGTAAGGGAACACACCCAACGCGGCGGCAGGGCACAGGGAACGAGCACAGCGGCGACCGGAGGCCTCGGGAGACGACGGTTCCTCCAGGTGACTGGGGCGACGTCGGTGGCGGCGATGGCGGGCTGTCTCGCCGACGACGGACCGGGCGACGACGCCGACGAAGAGGAAGGCGACTGGGAGCCGGAAGACGACATGCGGTACGTCATTCCGTACGACGAGGGCGGCGGTACCGACGTCTACGCGCGTGGTATCATCGAATCGCTCACCGACGCGATGGGCGTCAACATTCGAATCGACAACGTCCCAGGCGGTGGCGGTCTGAACGGCTTCGGTGACGTTCACGGGGCCGACCCGGACGGCCACACGTTCTCCGGGAGCGCCGTCCCGCTGGAGGTCACCCCGCAGCTGCTCGACGACCCGGGTTTCGACCAGCGGGACCTCACCGGGGTCGCGACGATCGGTCGCTCGACGTGGTGTCTGATCGTCAACGAGGAGTACGAGGGCGAGGTCGAGACGTTCGACGACGTCCGCGAGATGCACAACTCCGGCGAGTGGGACACCATCGGCGTCCAGGAGCCCGGCAGTCCACAGGACATCATGACGACGATCATGCGGGACGTCGACGAGTTCGCCGACGAGTACGACTGGAACTGGACCGAACAGGTCCAGTACACCGGGACGGGTCCGATCGCGGAGGCGGTGACCTCCGGCGAGGTCCCCTGTGGTATCGGGACCGACGCGGGGACCGAGCCGAACGTGTCCGGGGGCGGCGTCTATCCGGTCGTGACGTTCTTCAGCGATGGAACGGACGTCTACCCCGACATCCCGTCGGTGACCGACGAGGGCTACCCCAACGTCGACTTCATCGCCGGGGTGAGCCGGTCTCACTTCGCGCCGCCGGATACGCCGGACCACATCGTCGACGAACTCGCCTCCCGGTTCGAGGAGGCCGTCGGCGACGAGCGGTACGAGGAGTGGAACGAGGACACCGGGAACCCGATCTTCTTCGAGGGGCCGGAGGAGACGGAAGCGTACATGAACGACGCGTTCGAGGAACTACAGGAGATCAACGTCACCGATCTGGTCGACCCAGACGACGAAGACATCGAAGACGAGGACGACTAACCCCTCGTCCAGTGAGTACACGCACAATTTATGTCAAGTGAACAAATAAAAAAATTTAAACAGGGGATCACCGCCGAGCACGTGATGTTGGTATTCCTACTGGTACTGAGTGCCGTGTTCTTTATCGAACCGATCGTAGAGCAATACCCCGACGACGCGCGGGTGTTCCCGCAGCTCACCTCGGCGGCCGTCCTCGTCGGCGTCTCGCTCCTGCTCGTCAGGAACTACCTCCCGGGACCGGTTCGGACGTTCGTCGCCGAGGACATGACGATCACGGCGGACACCTCGGATATCGAAGACACCGTTCAGGACGAACCGCCCGAGGACGACACGGAAGCGAGCTACGAGAAGGAGTCGATCGGCAAGGACTACGGCTACGAGATCGACGACACGGTGTTCACCGTCGGGACGGCGGTGATCTTCTTCTTCGCCGGGTGGGCCGCGGGGCTCCTGATCGTTGCACCGCTCTACGTCATGTTCTACACCCTCTGGTACAAGATCAACCCGTTCAAAAGCGTCTTCCTGGCGGTGCTGTCGGCGGTGATCCTGTGGGTCTTCCTCGAGTTCCTCGGGATGCCGTTCCACCGGGGCGCGATCTTCGACTTCAGCCCGCTGCTGCCGATCCTGATCGAGAACGCCGCGACGCCGCTCGGCGGTGGTCGGTAGATGCCCGTCGAAGCGTTCTTCGAGGGCGTCTCGATCGCGCTGAGCTGGCCGGTGATCGGCTTCATGGCCCTCGGCATCCTGCTCGGCATCGTCCTCGGGGCGCTCCCGGGGATCGGCTCGCCGGTCGGGATGGCGATCGTGCTCCCGCTGACGCTTCCGATGGACGCGACCTCGGCGATCATCCTCCTGACGGCGATCTACGCCGGGGCGATGTACGGCGGCTCGATCGCCGCGATCCTGATCAACGCCCCGGGGACCGAGTCGGCGGCCGCGACGACGCTCGACGGCTATCCGATGGCACAACAGGGGCTGGCGAAGAACGCGCTCGCGATCGCCTCGACCGCCTCGGCGCTCAACGGCTTCCTCGCGGCGATCGCGCTGGTCCTGCTCTCGCCGGTGCTGATCGAGGTCGTCCTCGCGTTCGGATCGGTCGAGTACTTCTTACTCGCGGTCTTGGGCATCTCGCTCATCACGATCGTCACACAGGGGTCGATCGTGAAGGGGCTGGTCGCGGGCGCGCTCGGGTTCATGATCTCGACGATCGGGACCGCGATCCTGACCGCACGTCCGCGGTACACGTTCGGACAGTTCGGCCTCTACGACGGGATCGACTTCGTCGCGGCGCTGATCGGCATGTTCGCGTTCGCGGAGATGATGAAACTCGCCGCGCAGAAGCAGATCGCCAGCGAGGAAATCGCCATCGCGGGGAGCATCCGAGACGGGGTCATGACCGTCTTCAAGTACCCGAAGACCACGCTCAAGTCGGGTCTCATCGGGATGGGGATCGGGATGGTCCCCGGCTCCGGGGCGACGACCTCGACGTTCGTCGCGTACGCCGAGGAGGCGCGCTCCTCGGCGAAGGACGGGCGGTTCGGCGAGGGCGATCCACGCGGCGTGATCGCGCCGGAGGCGGCGAACAACCCGACGGTCAGCGGGTCGCTGATCCCGACGCTCTCGTTCGGGATCCCCGGCAGCGGGAGCACCGCCGTCCTGCTCGGCGGCATCCTGATGCACGGGCTCCAGCCGGGGCCGGTGCTGTTCGACGAACAGCTCCAGATCACCTACGCGCTGTTCATCTCGGTGTTCCTCGGGAACTTCATCATCCTCGCGGTCGGGCTCTCGGTGATCCCGTACGCGAGCAAGATCACCGAACTCGACACGAACGTCATCATCCCGATGGTGATCGTGCTCTCGTACGCCGGCGCGTTCACGCTCAACCGCAACTGGT
>SKXI01000438.1 GCA_007128515.1 Halococcaceae archaeon
CAGTTCAACTGGTACCTCTACCAGGACGGCTCGATCCAGCCGCAGGTCAGGCTCACCGGCATCGACAGCAACGGCTCCGTGGCGGGGGACGAGGAGCCGGGCGGGTTCTACGAGATGCTCGCGCCCAACCTGAAGGGGATGATCCACCAGCACTTCTTCAGCTTCCGGCTCGATATGGCGGTCGACGGCCGGACGAACGAGCTGTACAGGAGAGAGAACCGGCAGGTCCCGAAGGGACCGGACACCGAGATCCGCTGGGACGGTGAAGACGGGGTGGACGGGATCAATCCCACGGGTGCCGCCTTCTACTCCGGGAAGGAGCAGCTCGCGAGCGAGCGGGAGGCCCAGGAGCTGATCGACTCGCTGAAGGGCCGGTACTGGCAGGTGGAGAACCCCGAGGAGAAGAACTCGCTCGGCCAGCCCGTCGGCTACCGGCTCATGCCGGGCGAGAACGTCGAGGCGGCCGCCCAGACCGACTCCAGCGTGATGGAGCGCGCGGGGTTCATCCGGTATCACCTCTGGGCGACGCCGTACGAGGATGACGAGCGTTTTCCCGGTGGCGACTACCCGAACCAGAGCGCAGGGAGGGAAGGACTGCCGGCGTGGACCGAGGCGGATCGCTCGCTCGACGGCGAGGACCTCGTGCTCTGGTACACCCTCGGGGTGAACCACGTCACCCGACCGGAGGACTGGCCGATCCTCCCCGCACACATCGCGGACTTCAAACTCGAACCGGTGAACTTCTTCGACGAGAACCCGGCGATCGACGTCCCGCCCGAACACGCGATCAAGGACGTCCAGGCCCGCAGGGAGGAGAAGTACGACGATCCCGAGAGCGTGGCGCGGTCCGAAGGCGACGACTGACCCGGGACGGGGATCGCGCCGCCGTTTTTTCACTCGCCATCCGATCCTCGGTTAGCTACAGCGGTTCGCGACCAGCACTTCGCTCGGAGTAGCCCGACCGTTCCGCCCCAGAGGACTTATCTGTGAGACAGACGTCGCACACACTATGAGCACGGACACCGACGGTGCGGAGGACGGAGGCCGGATGGAGAAGATCGACGTCCGGGTGCCGGCGTCGGTCCTCAACGCGATCGACGAGGAGTACGCCGAGCGCGGGTACGCCTCGCGATCCGAAGCGATCCGTGACGCACTCCGCGACTGGTTGGACCCCTCGCCCAGGCTCTCCGAGGAGATCCTCGACGACCTGGCCGAGAGCCGGAAACAGCGCGGGCGAGGAGAGACCGTCTCGGCCGCTGACGCCCGCGAGCGCCTCGGTCTCGAGTGAATGACGACGGTCGGGTTCACGGAGACGGCACTCGAACACTTGGAGGGTCTTGAGGATCACGTCGCCGATCGAGTATTGAACAAGATCGAAGAGGCGACCGAGTGGACCGAACACAGGATCGAGCGTCTCTCGGGCTACCCGTACTACAAACTACGCGCCGGCGATTATCGAGTGATTCTGACGTGGGATCGCGAGGGGGACCGTCTGATCGTCGAAGCGGTCGGACACCGACGGAACGTGTACGATCGACATCTCCCTCCCTGACACAGTACTGAGGAGGTCCAGGCACGGCGCGAGGAGAACTACGACGATCCCGAGAGCGTGGCGCGGTTCGAAGGCGACGACTGATCGGGATCGGTGGGACAGTCCGTAGTTTCGACCCGCTCCTCTCCGGAAGTCGATGTATTCGCCCTGCTGCATACGGGGCGCGAACTGACCGAGGATTGCTGACCGCGATGCCAAGACCTGGGGAATCCGTCTACGCGCCGATCATCTCTTCGGGTTCTGTGAGCAGCGCTTGGCGGTCACCGGCGTGGACTGTGACGACTGGGATCGGTGAGACCCGCACGACCTTTTCAGCGACACCCCCCAGTAGAGGGCGCTCGAATCCGGTTTTTTCGCGTGCTACCATCGCGATCAGGTCGATCTCGTTCTCGACTGCGGAGGCGATGGTTGCGACTGCAGGATGGCAAAACCCATCTTTCCGGTGACTCGCCCCAGGTACCAGAGGAGAAGTCAAACGACGAACTCGACCCAGTCCGCGATAACGAACTTGTGGCGGCATCCTTCGCAGAGGTCGATCTCGATAACTCGGCCCGTGGAGAGATGAACGTGATACCGGTCGACCGGATACTCTTTTTCAGCACAATTGGTGCATGCCACGGGTACCTCTCCTCTCCAGATACGACGAGTACGACCACGCCCGGTATAACTCCCCCGTGAGATCGCTTGCAGCGCTACCCACCGGTAAGCGGGTATGGTCCGGTATCCCCGTCCCGTTCGTTCTATCCGCTGATCTATCCCCTCCACCTACCATCCCCGTTTCGATAGATCACTAACCAGTACTATCGAGCCCACAGACCCCGCAGCGATCTCCACGGACCCTCCGACCGAGCGACCGCAACCGATGGGTACATCCCACTCGCCTCCTTCCTCCCTCCAATGAGTCGGGATTTTATTGAGGTACGAGGTGCTGCTGAACACAACCTGAAGGACCTCGACGTGCAGATCCCCCGCGAGGCGTTCACGGTCGTCACCGGGCTCTCCGGATCGGGCAAGTCCTCGCTCGCGTTCGAGACGGTCTACGCCGAGGGCCAGCGCCGCTACATCGAGTCGCTGTCGGCCTACGCCCGGAACTTCCTCGGCCAGATGGACAAGCCCCAGGTCGAATCCGTCGAGGGGCTCTCGCCCGCGATCTCGATCGATCAGGACGGCGCGGCGAACAACCCTCGGTCGACGGTCGGCACGGTCACCGAACTCCACGACTACCTCCGGTTGCTCTACGCCCGCGTCGGCACCCAGTACGATCCCATTACGGGAGAAGAGGTCGGCGAGCAGAGCGCCCAGGACATGGTCCGACAGATCCTCTCGCTCCCCGAGGGTACTCGCGCGATGGTCGCCGCGCCGGTCGTCCGCGATCAGAAAGGCGAGTTCGAGGACCTCTTCGACGACCTCGTCTCCGACGGCTACAGCAGGGTCGAGGTCGACGGCGAACAGGTCGACCTCACGATCGATCGCCCCGATCTGGACAAGAACTACGACCACACGATCGACGTGATCGTCGATCGGGTGAAGATCTCGACGGAGGCGCGCTCGCGGATCGCCGACAGCGTCGAGACCGCGCTCGACCGTGCCGAGGGCGTGTTGAAGCTGATCGTCCCCGAACCACCGGAAGACCTCGACCTGGGGTCGAACACGAGGTCGACCGGTTCGCTCGGCGGCGAGGGCGACGACCGGCTCGTCCTCGAGTTCTCCGAGGAGCTTGGCAACCCGAACAGCGACTTTCGCTTCTCGGAGGTCGAGACGCGCAGTTTCTCGTTCAACAGTCCCCACGGCGCGTGTCCCGAGTGTGACGGTATCGGCGAGACGAAGGAGATCGACGAGGAGCTCGTGGTTCAAGAGCCCTCCAAGCCGCTTCGCGACGTCTTCGAGCCGTGGAGCTACCGCCGGTCGTACTACAGGAACAGACTCGACGCGGTCGCGGCTCACTTCGGCGTGAGCGTCTCGACACCGTGGGAGGACCTCGACGAGGACGTCCAGCGGGCGTTCCTCCACGGCACGAGCGAGAAGGTCGTCTTCGAGCGCAGCACCCGTCACGGCACCCGGAGGAAGGAGAAGCGATTCGAGGGCGTCATCCCGAACCTCGAACGGCGCTACGTCGAGACGGACTCGGATGGAACCCGCGACCACATCGAGAAGTACATGGCCGCGACGACCTGTCCGGCCTGCGACGGTACCCGGCTGAAAGAGCAGTCGCGCCACGTGCTCGTCGCCGGGACGGCGCTCACCGAGGTCAACCGGATGTCGATCGGCGACGCACTGGCGCACTTCGAGGGACTGGAGGCCGAGCTGACCGACCGCGAGCGCACGATCGCCGAGGAGATCCTGAAGGAGATCCGCGCCCGCCTGGGCTTCATGTGCGAGGTCGGCCTCGACTACCTCACGCTCGACCGGCAGGCCTCGACGCTCTCCGGTGGCGAGAGCCAGCGTATACGGTTAGCAACGCAGATCGGATCGGGGCTCGTCGGCGTGCTCTACGTGCTCGACGAGCCGTCGATCGGGCTCCACCAGCGCGACAACGATCGCCTGCTGAACACCTTGGAGGAGCTTCGAGACATCGGCAACACGCTGCTCGTCGTCGAACACGACACGGAGACGATGCGACGGGCGGACGAGGTGATCGACATGGGACCGGGCCCCGGAAAGCGCGGCGGCGAGATCGTCGTCCAGGGCGAGTTCGACGAGATCTGCGCCCACGACGGGTCGATCACCGGCGACTACCTCTCGGGACGGCGGGTGATCCCGGTCCCCGAGGACCGACGCGAGAGCGAGGCGAGCATCGCGATCCGGGGCGCCCGCCAGCACAACCTGAAGGACGTGGACGTCGAGATCCCTCTCGGCACCTTCGTCGCGATCACCGGCGTCTCGGGGTCGGGCAAGTCGACGCTGATGTACGAGGTGCTCTACAAGGCGCTCGCCCGGGAGATGAACGACAACACCTCGGTCGATCCGGGCGCACACGACGCGATCGACGGGATCGAGAACATCGAGACGGTTCGGCTGATCGACCAGAGCCCGATCGGGCGGACACCCCGATCGAATCCAGCCACCTACACGGGCGTCTTCGACTACATCAGGGAGCTCTTCGCGGAGACCAAGCTCTCGCGACAGCGGGGGTACGAGCGCGGGCGGTTCTCGTTCAACGTCAAGGGCGGGCGTTGCGAGGAGTGTGGGGGCCAGGGCACCGTGAAGATCGAGATGAACTTCCTCTCGGACGTCTACGTCCCGTGTGAGGCCTGTGGCGGCTCGCGGTACAACGACGGGACGCTCGACGTCACGTACAACGGCGCGACGATCGCCGACGTGCTCGACATGAGCGTCGAGGAGGCGCTCGAGTTCTTCGAACACGACCACCGGATCAAGAGCCGCCTCCAGCTGCTCTCTGACGTCGGCCTCGACTACATGCGTCTGGGCCAGCCCTCGACGACGCTCTCGGGGGGAGAAGCCCAGCGTGTGAAACTCGCAGAGGAGCTCGGAAAGCGCCAGACGGGGGATACGCTCTACCTGCTGGACGAGCCGACGACGGGACTGCACCCGGAGGACGAACGGAAACTGATCGACGTGCTCCAGCGCCTCGTGGACAACGGCAACACGGTGGTCGTCGTCGAGCACGAACTCGACCTGGTGAAGAACGCCGACCAGGTCGTCGATCTCGGTCCGGAGGGCGGCGAGAACGGCGGCGAGGTGGTCGCGACCGGCACGCCCGAGGAGCTCGCGGGGATCGAGGCCTCGCACACGGGTCGCTACCTGCGGGACCTGCTCCCCGACGTGGACCTCGACGGGCCGCGATCGGAGCAGCGAAAGCCGGCGAAGGTCGCCGGCGACGACTGATAGGGATCATCGTAGCCAACCGGATCTCTCAGGCGCATAGATCATCGACGTCGCTCGATCCCCGTTCGAGGAACTATGAGCTTCTACGATGATCCCTATGAGCGAACGAAGGTGACTGCGTCCCGGGGCCGACGGGAGTGCCCTTCAGAGCAGTCCGCCGAGCGAGATGACGACCTGCTCGACCGCGACGAGACCGAGCACCAGCACTACCCACGCGGTCCACCGCCCGAGTTCGGCGCCTCTCCGACGCAGCTGCCGCTGGACGGGTGGGAGGGCGGCCGTTCCGAAGAGGGTCCAGCCGGCGCCGACGAGGCGGTCCGACGGGACATTCGGGTGTGCGAGGTGAGAGAGTCCGACGATCACCACCAGGAGTGCGACCCCGTACGAGGGGAGCAGGCCGGCCGTAGTCGCCTTCGTGTGTCTCCCGCACGCGCCGCAAAACGCCCCATCGTCGACCGGGGTGTCACAGGTCGAACACGCTCGTCGCTCCCCGGACGCGCTCCGGTCACCGTTCGTGGCCTCGTCTCGACGTAGCTTCCGGCGTCGAACGATCGGGTAGGCGCTGCCCGCGACCAGTACCCCGGGTAGTCCGAGGAACGACACGGCGAGCCAGAGGTGCGAGGGCGACCAGTGGAGATCCGAGTTCCGTATCTGCGCTCGATCCACCCAGACCCCGAGGAGGTAGAGGGCGATCGAAGCGAGACCCGCGTACACGACCAGCAGCACGGCCGACGACCCGAAGAGGTGCGGTGGGAGGACGAGGAGCGAGACGAGCGCGATCGGTCCCCCGAGCGCCCCGACGGGCGCGAGGATCCACCACCGAGAGCGCTCGATCTCCCCCCGCGACAGCGGTTTCTCCCGGCCGATCCCGGCGAGGCCGACGGCTCGGTGTCTGCGGTGGAGGTACACGGCGGCGGTGACGAGCGACAGCGGGAAGACGACCGAACCGACCAGCCATCGACGCGCGTTCGGCTCCCACCCGAGACTCGGGACGGCTCTCGCGTCGTAGTAGACGCCGACGGGGACGGCAACGACCACGACGGCCAGCGCGAGCGCGTTCGGGAAGAGCACCGCCAGAACCATCCGAACCCCGTCGGTGCCCCCGAACGAGGGGAAGGTTCGGGAGAGGCTCCACCAGACCAGGAGTACCGGGAGCGTCATCGGCGCGAGTCCGTACGCGACGACGAGGAGGTACCACCAACGGGGTTCGTTCACGTCACGGGTGGGTCCCGATCGTATAAAAAGAACGGAACGTCCGGGCGGTGCTCGTCCGTGGAGAGCGGTCGGAAATCGCCGCCATCCCAACGCCTACGTGGCGCTCGGCGGTCGGTTCGGCCGGATGGCTCCCGAGGAGCGACGACGGATGCTCGCGGTCGCGAGCGCCGCGCTCTTCCTCTCCGTGTTGGTCTGGTTCAACTACAGCGCCGTGCTGCCGTTCGTCGTCGAGGAGTGGGACCTCTCCGGCACCGAGGCGGGGATCGTCTTCGGTGCGTTCCAGGCGGGCTACCTCCTCGCGATCGTTCCGGCCGGGATGCTGGCCGACCGGTACTCGCCGCGGTGGGTGATCGCGGTCGGGGCGACGGTGACGGGTGTCGGAAGCCTCGCGTTCGCGGTCGGCTCGACCGGTTTCATCGACGGCACGCTGCTACGCTTTCTCTCCGGGATCGGGATGGCCGGCGTCTACGTCCCCGGGATGCGCTTCGTCGCGGACTGGTACGCAGCATCGGGCCGCGGAACGGCGATGGGGGTCTACATCGGGACGTTCTCGTTGAGCAGTGGACTCTCGTTTCTCGTCGCCTCGGGGGTCGCGAGCGCGGTCGACTGGCGAACCGCGATCGCCGTCACGAGCGTCGGCGCGCTCGCGGTCGCGCCGCTCGTCCTCGGCCTGGGTCGCGACGCCCCGGGAGCCACCCGTCGCGATCGAGTGGGTCTCGATGTCGCCGTGCTCCGGAACCGGTCGTACCTCGCGGCGGTCGGGATCTACTCCTGGCACAACTGGGAGCTGTTCGGGGTGCGCAACTGGCTGGTGGCGTTCCTGCTCGTGACGCCCGCGGTCGCCGCGACCGGGTCACCCGCGCTCGTGGCCGGGACGCTCGCGGGCGCCATGATCCTCCTCGGCGGCCTCGGCAACCTCGTGGGCGGGACGCTCTCCGACAGGATCGGGCGAACGCCGGTGATCGCCGCCGCGCTGCTCGCGAGCGGGCTGGTGAGCGCCACGCTCGGCCTGCTCGCCTGGCTCCCGCTCGCGGCCCTCGTGGCGATCGTTCTCGTCTACGGGGTGGCGCTCACCGCCGACAGCGCGCCGACCTCGACGACCGTCACCGAGGTCGTCGCGGACGAGCGGATGGGGACCGCGCTCTCGATCCAGTCGTTCGTCGGGTTCAGCACGACCGTGGTCTCCCCGGTCGTGTTCGGCTGGGCGCTCGATTCCGGGGGGTACGCCCTCGCCTTCCCGACGCTCGCTCTCGGCGCGCTCGCCGCACTCGTCTGTGTCGCGCTGTTCCGACTGTCGATGCGGCCGGGATAGCCCTTTCACCCGCGATGGCGTACCGTTCCGCATGACGAGGATCTACGCGGCGCTGCGCGACGGGCTGGTGACCACGGAAGGAGGCGGCGAGGACTGGACGACCGAACGGAGGCTGACCGACCGGAAGCCCGAGTGCCTCGCGGCCTCGCCGGACCGAACCGACCGCGTGCTCGTCGGGACGTTCGGCTCGGGGCTCTACCGGAGCAGCGACGGGGGTAACTCCTTCGAGCGCGTCGGCGAGGGGGACCTCGACTCCGATCGGATCACGAGCGCGACGGTGAGCCCGCACGACCCGGACGAACTCTGGGTCGGCACCGAACCCAGCGCGGTCTACCGGTCGACCGACGGCGGCGATTCCTGGGAGGAGCGCGAGGGGATCACCGACCTCCCCTCCGAGCCGGAGTGGTACTTCCCGCCGCGGCCCGACACCCACCACGTCCGGTGGATCGAGGTGGACCCGAGCGACCGGGACCGACTGTATGTAGGAATCGAACTCGGCGCGCTGATCCTCTCGGACGATGCAGGGAAGACGTGGCGAGAGCGCCCGCCCGGATCGCGACTGGACAACCACTCGCTCGCGACCCACTCGGCGGTACCCGATAGGGTCTGGTCGGCCGCCGGCGACGGCTACGCCGAGAGCCACGACGGTGGCGAGACGTGGGACCAGCCCCAGGAGGGACTCGACCACCGCTACTGCTGGAGCGTCGTTCCGGTCCCCGGAAACCCGGAGACGACGCTGCTCTCCTCGGCGAGCGGGGCGAACGCCGCCCACCGCGTCGGCGAGAGCTACCTGTACCGGAAGCACGACGGCGAGCCCTGGGAGCGCCTCGACGACCGGGGGATCCCGACGGGCCAGGGCACGTACCGGGCCGTGCTCGCGGCGGCGGGCGAGAGCGTCTACGCCGCGACGAACCACGGGATCCACCGGAGCGAGGACGGCGGCGACTCGTGGGAGCCGCTCCCGCTCGATGCGCGCGAGGCGTTCGAGGCCCAGGCCGTCCGCGGGCTGGCGGTCGTGGAGGGGCAGTGACGATGGACGACCCGCGAACCCCGATCGGGTCCACGACGATCGATCACGTCGAACTGTTCGTCCCCGACCGGGTGGCGGCGGCGGAGTGGTACGAGCGGGTGTTCGGACTCACGCCCGTTACCGAGTACGAGGCGTGGGTCGAAGAGGGGCCGCTGATGCTCTCGGCCGACGATGGGGGGACGATGCTCGCGCTGTTCGAGGGCGAGCCGACCGGCGAGTCCGACCCGACCGGCTATCGGCGGGTCGCCCTCCGCGTCGACGGCGAGACGTTCGACGCGTTCGTCGACTCGCTCCCGGAGCTCCCGGTTTCAGACGGTGACGGGGAGCCGATCGGGCCTGAGGACGTCGTCGACCACGACCTTTCGAACTCGATCTACTTCGAGGACCCCTACGGCAACCCGTTCGAGGTGACGACGTACGAGGTCGACCGGCCGGGCGAGTAGGGACAGCCACGACCGTCGGAGCGACCGACGCGGCTCACTCGGCCCGGAGTCGCACCGTGAACGGGAGCTCGCCGCCGTGCTCGCCGTCGTCGACCGTTACCGAATTCACGAGTTCGTAGCTTCCCTCGGCGAGTCCGTCGGCGTCGACCTCGTACTCGCGTGCCGCGTACTCGTCCCGGTCGAGGTCGGTCAGCTCCGTGACGTCGTCGACGCCGTTGACGGACCGACCGGAGGTCTGGACGTGGTCGCTCTCCTCGTAGGCGTCGGTCCAGAGGAGCAGCCCCTCCGCCGGATCGCCCGTTCGACCTTCGGGGTAGAGGGGAAGGACGCCGAACGGTGCTGGCGCGCCGCTCCCGACTTCGACCGTCCGCTCGCCACGGTTTTCGAGCGAGAGTACGAGTACGACCGGATCGCCGTCGCTCGCGCGGTCGTCGGCCAGTTCCGCGTCGAACGTCACGTCGACGTCCGAACTGTCGCTCACCCCGATCCAGTGGTGGGCGTCGTCGATCGAGAGGAACTCGATGCCCTCGAGCGCCTCGACCAGTCCGGTGGGTGGCTCGTCCACGCCGTAGAGTCCACGGACCTCGGCCGCCTCCCGGATCGGTTCGTGGTACGCCCCGTCCAACTGCTCAAGATCGACGATCTCGTCGTCCCCAGGGGGGAATCCTCGCCGAGGTCGTTGACCCGGAGCGAGAGGTCCCGTGTCTCCGTCGACTCGATCTCGAGGCGAATCGGTTCGCTCGGCCCCGAGAGCGTCGGCTCCGAACCGGCACCGAGACAGCCCGCGAGCGCCCCGGCGTCGAGCCCGCTCAGGTACGTCCGTCTGTCCACGTCTCGAACTATGATTCGGTCTGATATGTACTTCCGGATGACTGAAACGTCTCTTCGAGCCTCGACCGAGAGGTTATTTACTGGCAAGCGGATACCATCGGTAGATGTACGACTTCGCGGTCGTCGGCGCCGGCCCCGCGGGCTCCCGGTTCTCACGGAGGGCCGCCGAGGCAGGTCACGACGTGGTCGCCTTCGAGAGCGGTTCCATCGGGACGCCGCTCGCCTGCTCCGGCCACGTCAGCACCGACATCTGGGGGTTCGTCCCCGACGACGCTCGTGAGAGGCTGTTCCAGAACGAGATCTACGGCGCGCGGTTTCACACGGGTGGTCCGGGCAGCCGCGAGTACCCCTTCTACAAGCGCGAGGTCGTCTCGAACGTGATCGATCGGGTGGGCCTCGACCGCACGCTCGCCGACCTCGCCCGCGAGGCGGGTGCCGCAGTGAGGGAGAACCACACCGTCACCGGGATCGATGAAGGGACCGAGGACGTCGAACTCACCGTGCGGGGGCCGGACGAGACGGAGACCGTCCGCGCTCGAATGGTCGTCGGCTGCGACGGGCCGACCTCCAGGGTGCGCAAAGCGCTCTCGCTTCCGGAACCCGGCGAGATCCTCCACGGCGTGCTCGGGTTCAGCGAGGAGGAAGACGACGAGGCGTTCGTCGACGTCCACCTCACCGCGCCGCGATTCTTCGCCTGGCGCATCCCCCGCGGGGAGGCCGGCGTCGAGTACGGACTGGCCGCACCGCCTGCCCGCGATCTCAGGGAGCTGTTCGACCAGTTCACCGCCGGGTATGGCGTCGAGATCGCGGAGTTCTGCTCGGGGGCGATCCCGATCGGCCCACCGGAGCGGGTGACGAGTCACAGGGGGCTGCTGATCGGCGACGCCGCCGCCCAGACGAAGCCCTTCACCGGTGGCGGGATCCTCTACGGGATGACCGCGGCGGACCACGCGGTTCGGACGGTCGATCCGGGCTCCCCGGAGACGCTCGCCGACTACGAGGAGGCCTGGCGCACCGATCTCTCGCGCGAGATCGAACTCGGTCACCTGCTCCGGCGGGCGTACTCGCTACCGGAGCCGATCCAGCGCGCTGGATTGCGAACGCTCTCGGGCGAGATCGGCGTCCACATGGACCGACCCACCTCGCTCTTTTCGCGCGAGCAGTTGAAGGCGCTCTTCTCGCGGTCGTGAACGGATCGTCGAAATTACCACGGTGGCCTCGCGACAGGTATCTCCAACCGGTCTCAGGTCGCACCTTCGACCGTCCCGAGGACGATACGGGACGGGTCGGCGATCTCACTCTCGGCGTCGACGGC
>SKXI01000039.1 GCA_007128515.1 Halococcaceae archaeon
AGGGGACGCTCGTGGTGGTCTGTTCGGATCACGGCGAGTCGTTCGGCTCGGAGACGGCGCTCGCCTCGGAACCGCCCGCGGTGAGCCACCGGATCGGCACGCACGACGACCTCTATCACGTCCCGCTCGTCGTGAAGGCGCCCGGACAGGAGGAGGGGCGCCGCGTCGACGCCCTCGCGTCGTTGACCCGGTTCCCGGATGCCGTTCGCACGCTCGCGCTCGACGAGCGCCGGGTGGACGGGCCCGCGTTCGCCGTCGAGCGGGCACTGGCCTCCCAGCCCCCGATCGGTCCGGCGATGGCTCGCGAGGCCGCGCGGATCTGTGGCGACGCCGAGCCGTTCTCCAAACACGCCCGGATCGTCTACGAGGAGGTTCCGGGAGACAGCGTGGTGAAACGCGCCGCCTGGGGCGACGAGGCGTACGAGACGCTACTCAGGGGTCGAAACGAGCGGGTCGATCGTGGATCGGTCCCGCTCGAACGGGTTCTGGAGGCGTTCGAGGGTGGGGAGGGGGTCGACCTCGCGACCGAACTGGAGGAGTACACGGAGTTCGCGGAGGGCTACGACAACGAGTTCGCCGACGAACTGGAAGACCGCCTGGAAGCGCTCGGCTACCGGTAGACGGAACTAAATCCCTCCCCGCGTAGCTCTCGGTATGCCAACCCAGGCGCTCTCGCACGTCGAGAGCTACGCCGACGACGGCTCTCGTCTGACCCTCGACTGCGCGGTCGAGGCGCTCGACTCCGGCCCGGAGTTCCCCGCGACCGTTCCCCTCACCGTGGAGACGCTCCGTCCCGACGTCCTCCGTCTCACGCTCGATCCGCACCCCGAGGCGGGCGAAGCAGACTCGGCGCTCGACCTCGACTACGGGGTGTTCTCCGAACCGGTCGACCGCTCGGTCGGGGAGCGAGCGGGTGCGCTGGAGCTCTCCACCGGCGCGCTCTCGGTTCGCGTCTCGATGGACCCGTTCGGGATCGCGATCAGCGATGGTGATCGGACGCTCGTCGAGACGCAGTCGGAGTTCCGGGACACGAAGGGGCGGCCGCTCGTCCGCCCGCTCGGCTTCTCCGAGGAGGTCGTCGACAACTGGCCGCTCGGGGTGGCGGAGACACACCTCTCGCTTCGTCTCTCGCCGACCGAGCGAGTCTTCGGCCTCGGCGAACGGTTCGGCTCCTTCGACAGGCGGGGTCAGCGGGTCGAGGCGCGGGTGAGACAACCGAACGGGGTGATCTCTGCCGACGCCTACTGTCCGGTGCCGTTTTACCTCTCGGATCGCGGCTACGGGCTGTTCGTCGACACCGCCTCCGACGCCACGTTCGACGTGGGTGCACGCTCGCCCTCGTCGCTCGAGCTCTCCCTCTCTTCGACCCCGCTCTCGATCACCGTCTTCGCCGGCGGCCCGAAGGAGGTACTGAAGAGCTACACCGACCTCACGGGTCGTGCGCCGAGCCTGCCCGCCTGGACGTTCGGGACCTGGCTCTCTCGCAACACCTACGAGTCCGGTGACGAGGTCCGGGCGGTCGCGAGCGAGGCGAGAGCGCGTGCGTTCCCGTGTGACGTGGTCCACCTCGATCCGGCCTGGGCCGGCGTCGAGAACCTCGACATGGAGTGGGACCACGGGGCCTTTCCCGACCCCGGGGCGCTCTGTGCCGCCCTCCACGAGCGGGACCTACACGTCTCGCTCTGGGAGTACCCCTACCTCCCGGTCGGGAGCGAGCGGTTCGCCGAGGCTCGCGAGGCGGGCTATCTGGTTCGTGGTGGGGACGGCCGACCGTACGTGCTCCGCCGACCGAGCCACCCCGCGACCCGGGCGGGAATCGTCGACTTCGAGAACGAGTCGGCGGTTCGCTGGTGGGCCGAGCGCCACCGCGAACTGATCCAGACGGGTATCGACGCGTTCAAGACCGACTTCGGGGAGTACCTCCCCGACGACTCGCTGACCGCGGGTGGGTCGGGCGCGAGCCGACACAACGCCTACCCGCTGGCGTATCAGCGGGCTGTCGCGGGGGCGTTCGACGGGACGGGGAAACAGGCGGTGCTCTTCTCGCGGTCGGGCTGGGCGGGCTGTCAGCGCTACCCCGTCCACTGGGGCGGGGACTCGTGGTCGACGTTCGACGCGTTCGCCGCGAGCGTTCGTGCCGGGCTCTCGCTCACGCTCTCGGGCTTCCAGTTCTGGAGCTGTGACATCGGCGGCTACAAACCCGAACCCACCCCCGAACTCTACGTCCGGTGGGCACAGTGGGGGCTGCTCGCGCTCAGCCACCCTCGGTTCCACGGCAAGACCCCGCGCGAGCCCTGGGCGTTCGACGAGGAGGTCGAGGGGATCGTCACCCGGTACGCCCGACTCCGCTACCGGCTGCTGCCGTACCTCCTCACACACGCCGAGCGCTCGACGGAGACGGGCGTCCCGCTCACACGTGCGATGGCGATCGAGTACCCCGACGAGCCGGCGGTGTCGGGACTCGCGACCCAGCACCTGATCGGTCCGGACCTCCTGGTCGCGCCCGTGCTCTCGGCAGATAGCAGGGTTCGGGTGACGCTCCCGCCCGGCGAGTGGATCGACTACTTCGACGGCTCCCGACACCGGGGCGTGGAGACGCTCGACCGCTCCCCGACGCTCCCCGAGATCCCGCTCTTCGTCAGGGCCGGCGCCGTGATCCCGACCGGCGAACCGGGTGACCGGGTCGGTCCCGAACTCCCCGATCCGGTCGTCCTCCACGTCTACGTTCCCGAGGAGGGTGGGATGGGGACCGAGACCGAGGTGTACGACTGGGGCGAAGAGCGCCATCTCCCCGTCCGGGTCGACCTGAGCGAGGACCGCGAGAGCCTCTCGTTCGAGTGCGAGGACGACGGACCGGGGTTCGAAGCCCTCGTTCACGGCCTCGGAGGGGAGTCGACCACGATCACGTCCGGCGGTCGCCCGGTCGACGAGAGCGCGGTCGGGTACGACGCGGCGACGGACGAACTCCACGTCCAACTCGGGTGAGGTCGGTCGTGGGTGTCGGGGATCGGTCGGGAGACGTGAGCCGGCTACACACTGATGATCCTCGGGACCGAT
>SKXI01000414.1 GCA_007128515.1 Halococcaceae archaeon
TCACGAACTCGTCCTTCTCCGCGACCAGCCCCTCCATGATCTGGCTGCTGCGCGCCTCGGGTTCGAGCCCGATCGCCGCGAACGCGCGCTCGATCCGGTCGATCTGGGCGACGGTGTCCTCCCTGTGGGCGGCGAACAGCGCGCTCACCTCCTCGCTCGCGGCCGCTTCCGAGAGGTCGCCGTGCAGGTCGAGGATCTCGAGTTCGGCGTGATACAGCTTCTTCAGCTCACGTTCGAACATATCGCGTTTCGTCTGGATCGTCATCGTGTCTCCTCCCCTCCCATGGGATCGGTGTCGGCCAGTGCCGAGCGGAGACACGCCTGGAGCGTCTCCGCCTCGACCGCCTCGCTCTCGATCAGGAACTGGAGTTCGGGCACGGAGAGCGTCTCGCCCGCACGAAGCGCCTCCAGTAGCGCCGAGGGCTCGTGCTCGGAGACGCTCACCGAGAGGTCGACCTCCTCCACGAACAGCCCGTCCCGGGCCCCCGCGCGCACGATAGCCTCGGCGAGGAGGCCCTCCGCACGCGACCGTTCGCCCGGGTTCGTGATGCCGACCGAGTAGAGCAGGAACGCCAGCCCGTCACGAACCCCCCCGTCGAGTTCCCCGTCGGCCTCCTCGAAGACCCGCCGGCGCTCGGCCTCTTCCAGGTGCTCGAAGAGGATCGAGAAGTCCCGGATCGAGGTGCGGACCCGCTCCCTGATGTCTCGACGCCGCTGGTAGCGCTGTTGTTTCGCGTGTTCGCCCTCGTAGCGCTTCTCGCCGGTCAGCCACCGGCGGTCCTCCGTGGTGAGCATCGCGTTCCGTCGGCCGTCCATTCGCCCGCTCATACACGCTCTCGGTACAAGTAGCCCCCACCAGGTAAATAGGATATCGTTTACCGTATTGGATACGTATATACCGGGCCACTCCGTACCCCGGCGGTAGGATGAGCCGAGCGTTCGGGGGTCGAGACGGGTGAGCGAGCCCGACACCGACGGCGGCGGCGCGGAGGCGGCCGAGACGCAGTACGGGGGTGAGCCGAGCCGGTCGAGGCTCGTCGAGGTCGCCCGCTACTTCCTCTTCATCGGGATCGTCGGCTTCGGCGGGCCGATGGTCCACATCGCGATGATGGAGGACGACCTCGTGGGAGAGGACTCGAAGGAGTGGACCGAGGGGTCGGTCTTCATGGAGGGGCTCGCGATCTGTAACACGCTCCCCGGGCCGGCCTCGACGCAGCTGGGAATCTTCATGGGCTGGGTCTACGCCGGCACCCTGGGAGCGCTCGTCGCCGGCTTCTTCTTCATGCTCCCGACGTTCGTCATCGTGGTGTTCTTCTCCTGGCTCTACTTCGCCTACCAGGCCGCGCCGTCGGTCGAGGCGGTCTTCTACGGGATCAACCCGGTCGTGATCGGACTGATCGTCGGCGCGTGTGTCTCGATGACCCGGAGCGCGTTCGCCGAGGGGCGAGCCGACGCCGAGATCGAGGTCGGCGCCGACACCTGGTCGATCGACTACCTGCTCGTCGTGCTCCTGATCGCGACCACGCTCGTCGTCGCGCTGCTCAACCCCAACCCCGTCCTGGCGTTCGTCGTCGCGGGCGTGATCGCGGTGCTCGTCTACCGGAGCGCCGTCGTCAGGCGGAACGCGACGACGGCCGCGCTCTGGGGAATCGTCGGCACGCTTCTCGCCGGGCTGTTCGTCCTCCGTGACCGGATCCTCGACCTGCTCGGGCCGTCCGTGCGGGGCGTGATCGAGGCGAGCCCGATCTGGGGGCTCGCGCTCGCGCTCTGGTCGAACCCGTGGGTACAGCTCTTCGCGTTCATGCTCTACACCGGCTCGTTCATCTACGGCGGCGGGCTCGTCCTCATCCCGTTCATCGAGATCTACGTCGTCCGGGAGTTCGGCTGGCTCACGGGCCGCGAGTTCGTCGACGGGATCGCGATCGGCCAGCTCTCGCCCGGGCCCGTCGTGATGACGACCGCGTTCGTCGGCTACAAGCTCATGCTCGACGTCTCGGGCGGGATCGTCGCGGTCGCCGTCCTCGGCGCGCTCGTGGCGACGATCGGCGCGTTCGGACCGTCGTTCGCGTTCATCGTCGCCTTCTTCCCCTACTTCGCGAAGGTCCGCGAGAACGAGTTGGTGAGAACGGCGCTCGTGGGGGTGAACGCCGCGGTGATCGGGGCGATACTGGGCGCGACGGTCCTGCTCGCCGCGGAGTCGTTCGTCGTCGACGAGCCGACGGCTCCGCTCGCGGTGGGAGGCGTCGTCTTCGACCTGTTCACCGTCGCGCTCGCGGCAGTCACCTGTGCGCTGTTCGTCCGCGGAACCCACGCCGCCTACCTGATCCTCGGCGGCGGCGTACTGGGAATCGGGGTGTTCTTCCTCGTATGAACTGGGCGGATCCGACCGATCGAAGCCGGGCGATTCATACCCGGCGACGGGAGTGTTCGCACCATGGCAGGTGAGTCAGACTCCCCAGACGCACTCGCGACCTACCGCCAGTTCTTCTCCTTAGAGCGGGACGTCCTCGTCCTCTCGCTCGCCATGTTCGCGTTCAGCCTCGGCTTCCAGATGACGAATCGCTACATCCCGGAGTACATGGCCGCACTCGGTGCCAGCGCGTTCGTCATCGGGCTGTTCGGGACGGTCGGGAACGTCATCAGCGCCCTCTACCCCTACCCCGGTGGTGCCCTCTCCGATCGGATCGGCTCGCGGGTCGCGCTCACCGCCTTCGGCCTGCTCTCGAGCCTCGGCTTCCTCTTCTGGCTCGTCGCGCCGAACCTCGGCACGATCACCCTGGGAGGGATCGTCCTCGAACCCTGGATCTGGATCTTCGTCGGGTTGTTCCTCGCACAGGCGTGGAAGTCCTTCGGCCTCGGCGCGACCTACGCCATCGTCAAGCAGTCCGTCCCGCCCTCGCAACTGGCCCGCGGGTTCGCCAGTACCGAAGTGTTCCGGCGGTCGGCCTTTCTCGTCGGGCCGCTGATCGCCGCGGGCGTGCTCTACGTCTTCGCCGACTTCACCGTCGGCTTCCAGTACGTCCTCGCGATCGCGCTCGTCTTCGGCGTCGTCGCCA
>SKXI01000124.1 GCA_007128515.1 Halococcaceae archaeon
CGCGCCGGCCGACCCGTGCCGAGGCCTCCGACGTGGCAGACGCCGTGCTCGACGGGACCGACGCGGTCGTGCTGTCGGGTGAGACGGCCGTCGGTGACCACCCCACCAGGGTCGTCGAGACCATGGACCGCATCGTCCGTGACGTCGAAGTCACCGACGAGTACGCCGAACCCCGCGAACAGCGTGTCCCGGACGTCGGTGACACGCGGGCGGACGCGCTCGCACACTCGGGGCGGTTCCTGACGCGCGACATCGGCGCGGATGCGGTCGTCGTGGCGACCGAGTCCGGCTACACGGCGCTGAAAGCGGCGAAGTACCGTCCCAGCGTTCCGATCGTCGCCTCGACACCGAACCACCGCGTCCGACGCAGGCTCGCGCTATCGTGGGGCGTTACGCCACTGTACACCGCTGTTTCCGATGAGGGGGTCGAAACCGTCATCGAGGGGGCGGTTCAGTCGGCGCTCGACGCGGGCGTCGCCGAGAGCGGTGACACGGTCGTCGTCTGCGGGATGATGACCGAACTCGAGGCGCGAGTACGACGAACATGATGAAGGTTCACGTCGCCGCGGAGATGCTCGCCAGCGGCGAGCCCGTCGTCGAGGGAATGGTAACGGGTCCGATCCATCGAGTGACCGACGGGGATCTCGCGACCGTTCCGGAGGGGTTCGACGGCGAGTTCCGAGGCGATACGGACCGCATCGGCGGCATCGTCGACGCCCACGAGGGAGTGACGGGGTAGGCTGCGATCGTCGCCCGCGAACGCTCGATCCCGATGATCGCGGACGCGACGATCCCCGACTCCGTCTCCGACGGATCGACCGTGACGCTGGGCGCCGAGCGAGGCGTCGTCTACGAAGGGGTCGTCGGTCACGAAGACCGGTCCGACGGGGAGTGTCGGTCCGGATCGCCCCGCGGACCGTTCGACGAGGTGAATAACTATTTCACGGTATGCGAACAACACCCGTACTGCAATGATCCCTGTGGACGACAAGCCACTCGTTCGAGACGGAAAGATCGTGATCCTGGCGTACGATCACGGAATAGAACACGGACCCGCGGACTTCACGAACATGCCGGAGCGCACCGATCCCGAGCCGGTGTTCGAGGCCGCCACGCACCCGGGCGTGACCTCGCTCGCGGTCCAGAAGGGCATCGCGGAGGGGTACTACCCCTCCTACGAGGACGACGTGAACCTGTTGATGAAGCTCAACGGGACGTCGAACCTCTGGATGGGAGAGCCCGACACCGCGGTCAACTGCTCGGTCGAGTACGCCGTCCAGGTCGGCGCCTCGTCGGTCGGCTTCACGGTCTACGCCGGGGCGAACAACGAGATCGGGATGGTAGAGGAGTTCCGCGAGGCACAGGAGCGCTCGCGAGAGCACGACCTTCCGGTGGTGATGTGGGGCTACCCGCGCGGTCAGGGCGTGAAAAACGCCTCGAGTCCGGACGTCATCGCCTACGCGGCACGACTGGGACTCGAACTCGGTGCGGACGTGACGAAGGTGAAGTACCCCGGCTCGCAGGAG
This sequence comes from Halococcaceae archaeon, assembly GCA_007128515.1. GTDB lineage: Archaea > Halobacteriota > Halobacteria > Halobacteriales > Halalkalicoccaceae > Natronorarus. Next base: position 1,527 of record SKXI01000124.1, read on the forward strand.
GCGATGGAGGACGTCGTTCGGATGACCGGGGACTCGAAGGTCGTCATGTCCGGCGGCTCCAAGACCACCGACCGTGAGTTCCTCGAGGAGGTAAAGGCCACAATGAACGCGGGCGGAGACGGCGTCGCCGTGGGCAGGAACGTCTGGCAACACGAGAACCCCCAGGAGATCCTCGACGCACTGGAGGCGGTCGTCTTCGAGGACGCGACCGTCGATACCGCACTGGCGACCGCTGGAATCGAGGAGGCACACCGATGAGTGACCGGACCGTGGAGGAGGTTTTCGAGGTCATCGCCGCGGCTGCCCCCGAGATCCGGGCCGCCCTCGTCGAGCGTGTCGGGTTCGAGAGCGAGGAGAACCCGAGCGGCGAGCAGCAGATCGCGGCCGACGTTCACGCCGACCGGTTGCTCGAAGAGCGGCTGCTCACGATCGACGGTGTGGGTCACTACGCCAGCGAGGAGCGCGACCACGTCATCTCGGACGGCGAGGGATATAGCGTCGCGGTCGATCCCGTCGACGGCTCCTCGAACGTCGAGAGCAACAACGCGGCCGGGACCATCGTCGGCGTCTACGACGCGGAACTCCCCGCGAGCGGGGAACACCTCCTCGGGGCCGCCTACGTCCTCTACGGCCCGCGGACGACGATGGTCACCGCCCACGAGGGAACCGTGACCGAGTCCGTCGTCGAGAACGGCGACCGGACCACCGTTCGGGACGACGTCCGCATCCCCGAGGACGACGGCGTCTACGGCTTCGGCGGTCGCGTCCCCGACTGGCCGGCGGACTTCGAAGCCTTCGCCCGCGAGATCGAGCAGGAACTCAAGCTCCGCTACAGCGGTGCGATGATCGGCGACGTGAACCAGGTGCTCACCTACGGCGGGATCTTCGCGTATCCCGCGCTCCGGTCGGCGCCCGAGAGCAAACTCCGCCTGCTGTACGAGGGGAACCCGATCGGGTACATCGTCGAGTCCGCGAACGGCCGGTCCTCGGACGGCGACCGGTCCATCCTCTCGGTGCCCGCGGACGACATCCACCAGCGCGTCCCGGTCCACGTCGGAACGACGGAGTACGTCGACAGGCTCGAAGCGGCGCTGGACTGATACGGACCGCTGTAGTCGTACCGTTCGGACGGTGTCCGCCGCTCGGTCCGATCGGTACACACGGTCAGCGGACCGTGTGACGACCGGACACGACACCCTCACCGCGCCAATCGGTTCAGCGCCCACACGGTCCGGAGGATCTCGCTTGCACGTCCCTGATCGAAGACGAGTTCGTCCGTCGCGAGAACGTGATCCAGGACGTTCTGTGAGGCGTGGTCCGGTGCGGCAGCGAGGCCCGCATCGTTCTCGCCGACCCAGCGCATGACCCGCAGGTCGCTCTTGGAGTCGCCCATGACGATCGCGAACGGGTCGTCGATGTCGAGCACGTCGAACGCCGCTTCGACGCCGACGACCTTGCTCAGTTCGAGGCTACCGATCTCGGCGGCGTCGGCCTCGTAGTAGCCGATGTCGATCCTGTCGAAGAGA
>SKXI01000038.1 GCA_007128515.1 Halococcaceae archaeon
CGTGCCTGTGGTGAACGGGCTGACCGACGACGCCCACCCCTGTCAGACGCTCGCGGACCTGCTGACGATCCGGGAGTCGGTCGGAACGGAGGTCTCGGTCGCCTGGATCGGCGACGGGAACAACGTCGCCCAGTCGTTCGTGCTCGGCTGTGCGCTCAGCGGCATCGACTGCACGGTCGCGACGCCGGAGGGCTACGGGATCGACGGGGGGATCGTCGAGCGCGCGGCGGAGATCGACGAACCACCGACGGTCACGACCGACCCCGAGGCGGCAGCGGAGGGCGCAGACGTGCTCTACACCGACGTCTGGATCAGCATGGGCCAGGAGGACGAACGCGACCTCAGGGAGGACGCCTTCTCGGGCTTTCAGGTGAACGAGGGACTGACCGAGCTGGCCGACGATCCGATCGTCATGCACTGTCTGCCCGCCCATCGGGGCGAGGAGGTCACGAACGACGTGATCGAGGGCGAGCGGTCGGTCGTCTGGGAGCAGGCCGAGAACCGGCTCCACGCACAGAAGGCGCTCCTGGTCTGGCTTCTCGACGCGGTCTGATTCGGACTCCCGTGCCCGGTTAGCGGTGGGATCGAGAAGCGGATACTGATCCGAGCGGGACGAACGGACTACAGTCCGAATGATCCTGGAGTGGCCGTCCTCGCTCGCTGGTGGGATACCCGCGAACGGGCGAGGGCCGAGAACGGCCGGTCGTGTCTACCGGGCCAGCGCCCCGTAGACGATGCCGAGGATGACGCCGTAGAGCGAGTGGCCGACGAGACTGCCCATGTCGAGGTTCGGCACCATCTCGGGCATGCCCAGCCAGATCGGCATCACGATCACCGCGAGCGACGCCCAGACGGCGATCCCGTAGACGAGGCCGGCGACTGCCGCGCCGCCGGTCGTTCCCGTGTACTCGCGGAGCGGCCCGGCCGACGCGAGGGCGGCGAAGACGACCCCGATCACCGCGCCGTGGGACATGTGGACGATCCAGCCCGCGAGCCCACCCTCCAAACCGTACATCCCCGGGATCATCTCCGTGAGCATCATCGGGCTCATCATCGCCATCATCGCGCCGAAGGCGAGCGATCCGACCAGCCCGCCGGCGACGCCCGCCTGCCACGCTGGGAGCGTCGGCGTCGAGTCGAGCGTGGTTTCCGATTCGGTTTCCGTTCTGGTACTCATACAGATACCTGGAGGCTCGCTCGGGGGATACCGATGTCTCGGTCGGGCGGGGATGGTGCATGATACCAATAGATATATATACTGCGACCGGGGGACAACGCTGATTAGACGCCGCCCCGTCGGTTCGGACAGATGTCCGAGATCGTACGGGTCGGCAGGGGCGAGCGCACGGCCTCGGAAATACTCTCAGACCTCGATGACGGGCGGCGCGTGATCATCGAGGTCGAACTCCTCGGACGGACCATAGAGCTCTCGATCCGGAAACGAGAGAGTACGTACTACTGTGACACGCCGATGAAGCTCATGCGCTACGACAGCCGTGACGGCATGCGTACCTGCCTCGAACGGTACCGCCTCGCGAAGCGTGACGGGGGCGAGTCGTGAGCGGGAACGAGCGGATGGAGGAGCTGATGCTCGCCGACGAACCGGAGTTCGCGCGCGTAATGGAGTGTGTCTTCGGGATCCAGCACCACGAGTGTCGGGCCTACCTCGTCCTCCACGACGTGCCCGGGAGCACCGTCGCCGAACTCGCCGATGACTTAGAGCGTGATCGGAGCACGGTCAACCGCGCGCTCTCGACGCTGCTCGAGAAGGGACTGATCGAGCGTCAGCGTCGCCTGCTCGATTCCGGTGGCTACGTCTACCAGTACAGCGCGGTGGCGCTGCCGGATGCGAAAGCGAGGATGCACGAGGCCGTCGACGAGTGGGCAGGGACCGTCCACGGGAAGATCGACGAGTTCGGCGAGGGCGAGTAGCTTCGGCCCCTTTTTGCCCCTGTGCGACCCAGAACGGGTAATGAGCATGGAGCTTTCGGCACCGGTTCAGGAGGAGCCGGCGGTCGCGGCGGACGGCGTCTGGCTGGAGTGTATCGAGACCGGCGAGCAGTACGCCCCGTTCGAAGCGGTCCGCTACCGGAGCGATCCCGGGCACCTCCTCGAGGTGCGCTACGCCGATCCACCGGGCTTCGACGCGTTCTCCGGTCAGGGCGTCTGGCGCTACGCCGACGCACTCCCGCTCCCGGAGGGCGTCTCGTTGCCGGAGGGCGACACCCCGCTGCACCACGTCCCACGGCTCCGTGAGTCGGTCGGCGTCGCGGACCTCCGGGTCAAACACGAGGGAATGAACCCGACGGGGAGTTTCAAGGACCGGGGGATGACCGTCGGGGTCGCGGTCGCGCGCGAACTCGGCGTCGACCGCCTCGCGTGCGCCTCGACCGGAAACACGAGCGCGGCGCTCGCGGCCTACGGTGCCCGCGCCGGGATGGAGACGCTGGTGTTGTTGCCCGCCGGAAAGGTCGCCGCCGGAAAGGTCGCCCAGGCGAGCCTCCACGGCGCGCGCATCCTCGAGGTCGACGGCAACTTCGACACCTGTCTCGACATCGTCCAGGACCTCGCCGAGCGGGGCGAAGCCTACCTCCTCAACTCGCTCAACCCCTTTCGACTCGAGGGACAGAAGACGATCGGGTTCGAGATCCTGGAACAGTATCGCGAGGAAGAGGGCTGCTACCCCGACCGTATCGTCCTGCCGGTCGGGAACGCCGGCAACACGTCGGCGCTCTACAAGGCGTTTCGCGAACTCGTCCAGGCAGGAGCGTTAGACAGAGATGAGGTGCCGATCCTCACCGGCGTGCAGGCCGAGGGTGCAGCCCCGCTGGTCGAGGCGGTCGAGGCGGGTGCGGACGAGGTGAAACGGTGGGAGTCGGTCGAGACGCGGGCGACGGCGATCCGGATCGGCAACCCGGTGAACGCGCCGAAGGCACTCCCGGGGATCAAGGAGACGGGCGGGACGGCGGTCGCAGTGACCGACGAGGAGATCACGGCCGCCCAGCGCGCGCTCGCCGAGGAGGGCGTCGGCGTCGAGCCGGCCTCTGC
>SKXI01000282.1 GCA_007128515.1 Halococcaceae archaeon
ACCTCGCGGTCTGTCGGTTCGACGCGAGCGGCGAGCTGTTCGTGGACACGCTGCACCCCGGCGTCGAGCGGGGGGAGGTCCGGGAGAACACCGGGTGGGACGTCGCGTTCGCCGACGACCTGGGGGAGACGCCGACTCCCGACGAGGAGGAGCTGCGGCTGCTGCGCGAGGAGCTCGACCCGGAGGGCCGTCTCACGGGCGAGCGTGACTGACCCGTCCCGATACCCGGCTCACCGACGACATTTATTACGCTTCGCGACACAGGCGATCCATGCAGCCGTTGGAGGGCGTGACTGTCGTCGATCCCTCGCAGGCGATCGCCGGCCCGCTCGCGACGCAGATCCTGGGTGACCTCGGAGCCGACGTGGTGAAGATCGAACACCCCGAGCGCGGCGACCTCTGTCGGGGGTTCACGCCCGACTACGGGCCGATGTCGGCGTACTTCGTGAGCCTCAACCGGAACAAACGCGGGGTGACCCTCGACCTCACGACGGAGGAAGGCCAGCGCATCCTGCGGGAGCTCGTCGACGGTGCGGACGTCTTCGTCCAGAACTTCTCGCCGGGGCGCGCGGAGAAGCTCGGGGCGAGCTACGAGGAGCTTTCTGCCGTACAGGAGGACCTGGTCTACTGCGACGTCTCGGGCTACGGCGAGGGGAGTCCGTACAGCGATCGGAAGGCGTTCGACATCGTCCTCCAGGGACAGTCGGGGCTGATGGGGATCACCGGCCCGGCGGGCGGTGAGCCGGTCCGGGTGGGGACGTCGCTCTCGGACATCTCTGCGGCGATGACCGCCACGTACGCGGTCCTGACCGCGCTCTATCACCGCTCGAACACCGGCGAGGGACAGTACATCGACATTTCCTTACTGGACACGAGCTTCCAGTTCCTCCTCTATCACGTCACCAACTACTTCGCGACCGGGGAGAACCCCGAGCGGATGGGATCGAAACACCCGAACCTCGCGCCGTACCAGGCGTTCCGGACCGCCGACTCCTACGTCGTCATCGGCGTCGTGAGCGAGTACCAGTGGCCCGGCTTCTGTGCCGCGATCGACCGCGAGGAGTGGGTCGACGACGAACGGTTCGCGACGTTCACGGAGAGGGTCGAGAACCGCGAAACGCTAGACGCACTGCTCGACGACCTCTTCGAGACGCGGAGCACCGGGGCGTGGATCGAACAGCTCCAGGAGCACGGGGTGCCGTGTACGCCCGTCAACACGGTCGAGGAGATCGTCGAGGACCCACACATCGAGGCGCGAGGGATGATCGCGGAGGCAGAGCACCCGGAACACGGCACGTTCAAGATGGCCGCGAACCCGGTCAACTTCTCGACGCTCGAGACCGATCGGTGTGATCCGCCGCCGACGCTCGGCGAGCACACGGACGAGGTGCTCGCCGAACTCGGCTACTCGTGGAGGGAGATAGAGGAACTCGACGAGCGCGGGGTGCTCTGAGCGGTGGATAGGTTCGAAGTCGTCGTCGTCGGGGCGGGCGCGATCGGCTGTTCGATCGCGGCGGCGCTCGCGCCGGACCACGACCTGCTCGTGGTGGACCGGACGGGCGTCGCTGCGGAGGCGACCGGACGGTCCGCGGGGCTGGTCTCGCCGACGCTCTTCTACGGGGCGTACCCGGGGGCGGCGCGACACGCGAACGACGCCTTCCGCGACCTCGACGGCACCGGCGCGTTCTCGTTCACGGAGTGGCCCAGACTCGACTACGTCACCCCGGAGGACGAAGCGGAAGCGAGAGGGGCCGCCGAACGGCGCTCCGAAGCGGGCTTCCCAGTCTCCTACCTCCCCCGCGAGGCGGTCGAACGCCGGTATCCGGTCGCGAACCTCGACTCCTTCGCCGGCGCGGTCCACTACGGCGACACGGGCTGGGTCGATCCGGCGACCTACGCGCGGACGCTCCTCGACGTCGCGATAGCGAACGGAGCGGACGTGGAGTTCGACACGACCGTCGAGGCTCTCTCCGTGTCGGGGGACGTCGTCGACGGGGTCGAGACGGACGGGGGGAACTACGGGGCCGACCGCGTCGTCCTCGCGGCCGGCTACCGGACGTCGGCGCTGCTCCCGGGCGCGAGGGTCCCGATTCGACCCTACCGGACCCAGTGTGCGACGCTCGCTTCAGGTACCGAGATCGAGGGGACGCTCCCGATCGGTCGGGTCGCGAGCGAGGGGCTCTACTTCCGACCCGAACACGGCGGCGAACTGCTCGTCGGCGGTCGCCACGATCCGGTCGAGGTACCTGAGCACGCGAGCGAGCGGGCCGACGAGTCGTTCCTGCGAACGGTCGCGGCCGAGGTCCCGAGGCTGCTCCGGGGGTTCGAGGGGGCGAGGGTGGTCGGCTCGTGGGCCGGCGTCGACGCGGGGACCCCGGACGGTCGACCCGTGATCGGTCGCCCGACTGGCGCACCGGGGGGTGCGCTCGTCGCGACCGGGTTCAACGGCCTCGGGATCACCCTCTCGCCGGTCGCGGCGGCGCTCGTCCGGTCGCTCGTCGCCGGGGAGGAGTGCCCGTTCGAGACCGAGCCGTTCCACGCGGACCGGTTCGAGACCGACCGACCGGAGTTCTCCCTCCGCTCGACCGCGGACCTCTGATCCGGACGGTTGTAACTGGATACCGGCGATCGCCAGAACGGTTCGGCGATCACCGGGATGAGACTACGACCGTCCGTACGATAGGGATCGGCGTAGCCGACCGGATCTCGGAGGACGTGCATCCCCGGTGTCGCTCGGTTCGCGATCGAGGAACCACGAGCTTCTACGACGGTGAGCCTGCGAGTTGGCTTCCGCCTGACGAAGCTATTAGCCCCCTCGCGAGGGAGGGAGAGCCATGCCAGCAGCGCTCGTCACCGGGGGGTCGCGCGGGATCGGCCGTGCGATCGCCGAACGCTTCGCGGCCGACGGCTACGACGTCGTCGTGAACTACCACAGCGACCGGGAGGCGGCCGAGACGGTCGTCGGGGCGATCGAGGACGGGACCGCGAACGACGCGATCGCCGTCCGGGCGGACGTCGCGGACCCGGACGCGGTCGATGGGATGGTCG
>SKXI01000168.1 GCA_007128515.1 Halococcaceae archaeon
CAGCAGGACGTTCGGCCGGTCGTTCATACCTCACCACTCGACCCGGGGTTCAAAGATACCCGAGTTCCCGCAGGCGCCGTTCGGTCGCCTCGCCCATCTCGACCGAGCCGTCGCTCGCGGCGTGCTCGAACGAGTCCGCCCAGGCGTCGAGCGCGTCGCCGAGGTCGCGGGCGAGCCCCCGCTCATCGTCCGCGAGGTTCAGTCGCTCCGCGGGATCCTCGCGGAGGTCGTAGAGTTCGAGCAGTCCGTCGGAGCCGCGGACCAGTTTCCGTTCGTGGGTCCGGATCGCGCGGAGCGACCGGTCGAACATCCCCTTCTCCGGGACCGACTCGAAGCGTGCTTCGAGCGTCGCCCGATCCGGCTGTGGTGCGACGTACTCCGCGACGACTTCGGTCCTGGGTCCGACGTCTCGCTCCGGGTGGACCGACCGTCCCTGGTACTGTTCGTAAGGTGCGTCGATTCCCGTCTCGTCGGCGAGCGTCGGCGGCAGGTCGACCAGCTGGACGAGCTCCTCCCTGCGGCCGCCGCCGTCGAACGCCCCGCCCGCGACCACGAGCGGGACGTGGATCGTCGTCTCGTAGAGGTTGTACTGGTGGCCGAACAGCCCGTGTTCGCCGACGTTCTCGCCGTGGTCGCTCGTCAGTACGAAGACGGTGTCCTCCCACTCGCCAGCCGATTCGAGCGACTCGCGGATCTCCCCGATCCGGTCGTCGAGGTAGGCGATCTCGCCGCGGTAGAGCGCCCTGAGGATCCGGAACTCTCGCTCCGTGAGGTCGTACTCCTCCACGTCGAACGCCCGCGGGTCCTGCCGAACGGCGAGCGCCTCCTCGTAGCTCGTCCCCTCCGGCAGTCTCTCCTCGACGTACTCTCGCGGCGGCCGGTAGTCGATGTGGGGCTCGATACAGTTGACGAACGCGAAGAACGACCGGTCGTCGGTTCTCGAATCGAGCCAGTTTCCGAAGCGCTTCACCGTCCGTTTCGCACCGTCGTCGCCGTAGCGGTGGGTGTACTGCGCGTACGCTGCGTTGAGCGCGTTTCGTACCGGGTTCCCCGAGAAGAGCTCTCGCCGGACCGCCCGGGCCTTCCCGGTGAGCGTCTTCTGACGGATCACGTCGCCGAAGTCCGCGCCGTTCTCGGTGAGCTGCCACCCCTTTCGCAACGTCTCGAAGCCGCGGTCGAAGCCGAACTCCGCGGTGATCCAGGTGTTGTTCGAGAAGCCGACCGTCTCGTAGCCCGCGTTCGAGAACGTCTCCGCGAGCGTCTCGAACTCCGCGTCGAGGTAGGTGTGCCCGCCGTGGGCGCCGTGTCTCGACGGGTAGGTCCCCGTGAACAGCGAGGCGTGCGAGGGCAGCGTCCACGGCGCGGTCGAGAAGGCGTTCGTGAACTCCGTCCCCTCGCTCGCGAGCCGTGAGAGCGTCGGCGTCAGCCCCGTGGCCGGAACCGTCTCCTCCGCCCTGGTGGTGTCCATCACTGCCACGACGACGTTCGGACCGCCCGTCATCGTTCCTCCGGTACCGCCACGATACCCCAGCCGCTATCACGTCCGGCGATCGCACAGAGAGTACACATCGATCGATCGAACGACACGTAGGGGGATACCCGGCCTGCTGGCGTGTGCAGGTGTCTCAGTCGAGGAGCCGGCCGCCCGCACCGGTGGCGAGCCAGTCGAGCAGCGCGGTCACGGCATCGGTATCCGGAAGCCGGTGCGTGGCGGCGGTTTCGCCCTCGCCGACGTGGACCGACAGCCCCGTCTCCAGCGCCCGGAAGACCGACTCGTCGGTCGTGTCGTCGCCGAGATAGGCCGTCGTCCACGAGTCGGGGACCCGATCCCGGAGCAGCGATACCGCCCGGCCCTTGTCCCACTCGACCGCCGGTCGGAGTTCGACCGACTGCTTGCCCGAGACCGTCCCGATCCCGTCGATCGCCCCGGCCTCGCGCTCGACGAGTTCCCTCACCGTCCGCGAGGTCTCGTCGCTCGCCTCCCGGTAGTGGACCGTCGCGGTCGGCCCCTTCCGCTCGACGAGTACCCACTGCCCGACCTCGCGCTCGATCCGGTCACAGAGCCAGTCGATCTCCCGCTCGCGCCGTTCGGCGATCGGGTGGACGATCCGTCGGTTCCCGGTATCGAGTTCGAGGCCGTGGTTCCCGGCGTACGTGATTTCCTCGATCCCGATCCGGTCCGCGACGTCCGAGAGCGCACGGCCGCTGACGACGGCGACGTGAACTCGGTCCCGACCGTGGAGCCGACGGAGTGCCCGCTCGTTCTCGGGCGGGAGCGTCGGGGCGTCGGGGTCCGTCTCGATCGGCGAGAGCGTCCCGTCGAAGTCCGTACAGAACAGGAGGCCGTCGCTCCCGGCGAGCGCCCGTCCGAACGCGTCGTAGACGCCGCGTTCCGTTCGTCCCTGCACGGCTCAGCCCCGAACCGTCGCGGCCGCCCGGAAGACGTCGTCCATCCAGCCCTCCAGGTCGTTCTCGAAGACGATCCGGCGGAGCGCGTCCATCCGCTCTCGTCGCTTCCCCGCGCCCATCCCGAGTGCCTCGTCGATCGCCTCGGCGAACCGTTCGGTCGCGTGCGGGTTGATCGAGACCGTCCACTCGCCGAGCAGTTCGTGTGCGCCTGCCAGCTCGCTCAAGACGAGCACGCCCGGGGTGTCCACCTGCGAGGCGACGTACTCCAGGGCGACGAGGTTCATCCCGTCACAGAGCGGGCTCACGAGCGCGCAGTCGGCGTGGCGGTAGAGCCCGGCGAGTTCGCAGCCGTCGAGGTAGCCCTCGACGTGTACGATCGGTCTCCACCGCTCGGTCGCGAACCGGTGGTTGATCCGGTCGACCTCGTCCCGCACTCTCCGCCCGAGGCGCCGGTAGGCGGGGATCGAGGTCCGGCTCTCCGCCGCCTTCTGGACGTAGGTGAGCCGGCCGCGGTGCTCCGGGTAGCGCTCGAAGAGCCGCTCGAGCGCGGCCAGCCGCTCGGGGATCCCCTTCGTGTAGTCGAGGCGGTCGACCCCGACGGCGACCTGCTGGTCCGGGCCGATCCCGTGTTCGGTCCTGAACGACTCCCAGAACCCCTCCCCGACGGTGAGCGCCCGCTCGTGGTGCCGTTCGGCGTCGATCCCGAGCGGGAACGCCCCGAGGGTCGTCGTCTCCCCCCGGTACTCCACCTCCCGGGCATCGCGGTCGACCGTCACGTCCAGCGCACCCGCGGCACAGTCGAGAAACCGATCGGCGTACGACGGCAGGTGAAAGCCGAGCAGGTCGTTCGCGAGCAGGCCGTCGAGCAGCTCCGTACGCTGTGGGAGCCGCCGGAACCCGTCCCAGCTCGGCCAGGGGATGTGCCAGAACTGCATGCAGAAGGCGTCGCGCTCCTCTTTCACCCGTCGTGGGGCGAGCGCGAGGTGGTAGTCCTGAAACCAGACCGTCGTGCCCTCGTCGCTCGTATCGACGACGGCCTCCGCGAACCGCTCGTTCACGTCCCGGTAACGATCGAAGTACGCCTCCGCGTGTTCGACCGTCCAGTTCGCGCCGTGGCAGACCGGCCAGAGCACCTGGTTGCTGTAGCCCGCGTAGTACCGCTCGACGTCACGCTCGGTGAGCCAGAGCCGCCTGAGCGTGTACGACGGGTCGTCCGGCGGCACACGGACACGTCCCTTCTCGTCCGAGACCGACCGGTCGGCGTCGCCGTCGCCCCACGCGATCCACGTCCCGTCGGTCGTCCGCATCACCGGGTCGAGCCCGGCGGTGAGCCCTCCCGCGGGCTCGTCGACCGAGAGGCCGTCGCCCTCTATCTCGTGGCTGTAGGGCTGTCGGTTCGAGACGACGACGAGCGAGTCCGGCCGGTGACTTCGTTCCTCGACACGATCAGTGCGATGACACGAGTGACTCATCGGCGTCCCCGTTCGTCGTCGAGCACGTCCGCCAGGGAGACGCCCTTCGCGTACCGCTCGTGGTCGAGACGATCGACCGTCTGAAGGAGCCCGTCGATCGCCCCCTCGATCGTCGTGTACCGGTCGACGGGCGTCGCGCTCGTCGCCTCGCCGGCGCTTCGACGACAGCGGAGCTTCCAGCGCGTGAGCGGCCCCGAGCCGGGCCGTTCGTCCCTGTCCGGGACGATCTCGAGGACGGTCCGGTCCCGCTCGTGTTCGAAGGCGATCGCGGCCTCCGGCGTCCGGTGAACCCGCCAGTGACAGAGCGAGTGCCACCGCGAGCCCACCGCGAGCCGGTCGTACACCTCCGGCGGTGTTTTCGACCCTCCCCTCGTCACGAGCGTCGAGTCGTACATAGTTCTAGTTCGAGTGACAGCCGGAACGTGGATGCCGATTGTGCTTGCGTGCGCACGGCGAGCGAAGCGGGTTTCAACCCCCATCGCCGAGGGGTGTGTATGACAGGACGACCGCGGTCGATCCGCCTCGCGACGCGCGGATCCGACCTGGCGCTCGCCCAGGCGCGGACGGTCGAACGGGCGCTCTCGGGCCGACGATACGACGTCGAGGTCGTCACCGTCGAGACCGAGGGCGACCGGATCACCGACGAACTGATCCATCGGCTGGGCACCACCGGTGCGTTCGTCCGCGCGCTCGACGAACGGGTGCTCGAGGGCGACGCCGACGCCGCGATCCACTCGATGAAGGACGTCCCGACGGAGATGCCGGACGCGCTCGTCGTCGCGGGCGTCCCCGAGCGCGGCCCGCGCGAGGACCTGCTGCTCACCCCCGACGGCGCGACGCTCTCGGAGCTCCCGGAGGGGGCGACCGTCGGCACGGCGAGCCTCCGACGAGGCGCACAGCTGCTCGCGATCCGACCGGATCTCACGGTCGAGCCGATCCGCGGCAACGTCGACACGCGGATCGAGAAACTGCTCTCGCCGCACATGGACCGGGAACACGAGCGCCGGCGCGAGGACGAGGCCGAGCGGCGGGCGAACACCGGGAACGAGGCGTTCGAACCCGCCTTCGATCGCCGACTGGAGGAGTGGCACGAGGAACTCTCGCCGCTTCGCCTGGCGGCGCTGGAGCGCGAGGTCGACGTCACCTACGACGCGCTCGTCCTCGCGCGCGCGGGACTCGAACGGGCGGACCTGCTCGGGGAGGTCGGCGTGTGGTCGCTCTCGGGCAAGGAGTTCGTTCCCGCGCCGGGTCAGGGTGCGCTCTGTGTGACCGCCCTGGACGGCGAGGTCGCGGAGGCGATCCACGACCGGCTCGACCACTCCCGGAGCCGGGTCGAGACGACCGTCGAGCGGACGATCCTCGCCGAGCTCGGTGGGGGCTGTGTCGCCCCGATCGGCATCAGCGCGCGGGTGCAGGGCGCACACGTCGCGGCCCGTGTGCAGGTGCTCAGCCGCGATGGCGAGCAGCGGATCGAGGCGACCCGCGACCTGCCGATCGAACACCACGCGAGCGCCGCTCGCGGCCTGGCCGGCGACCTGGCCGACCGGGGTGCCCGCGAGCTGATCGAGGCGGCCAGACGCGAGGAGGTCGGGGGGACGGATGGCTGACCCGGGGACCGTCTACCTCGCCGGGAGCGGCCCCGGCGACCCGGAGCTCCTCACCCTGAAGGCCCGTCGGCTGATCGACGAGTGCGACGTCGTGCTCCACGACAAGCTCCCGGGACCGGAGATCATCGAGCTGATCCCCGAAGCGAACCGCGAGGACGTCGGGAAACGTGCCGGCGGCGAGCGCACCTCCCAGTCCGAGATCAACGATCGTCTCCTCGCGCTCGCGCGCGAGGGAAAGAGCGTCCTCAGGCTCAAAGGCGGCGACCCGTTCGTCTTCGGCCGCGGCGGCGAGGAACTGGAGTTCCTCGCAGAGCGCGGCGTTCCCGTGGAGATCGTTCCCGGCGTCACCTCGCCGATGGCCGCCCCGGCGGTCTTCGGCGTACCGATCACCCACCGTGATCACGCCTCCTCGGTGAGTTTCGTCACCGGCCACGAGGACCCGACGAAACCGGAGTCGACGGTCGACTGGGCGGCGCTCGCGGGGACGGGTGGAACGATCGTCGTCCTGATGGGCGTCGGCAAACTCGGCGAGTACGCCACGGCGCTCCGCGAGGCGGGAATGGATCCGGAGACGCCCGTCGCGCTCGTCGAACGCGGGACCTGGCCCGAGGGACGGATCGTCACCGGCACCCTCGAAACGATCGTCTCGGTGCGCGACGAGGAAGGGATCGAACCGCCGGCGGTGACCGTGATCGGCGATGTCGTCTCGGTCCGGGAGACGGCGACGGGGGCGCTCGACCGGGGTGGGGAGGTCGGATGAGCCGGGAGGTCCGAGTCGCGCTCTTCCGACCGGACGACGAGCGTCTCTCCGAGGGCGTCGAGTTACTCGAGTCGCTCGGCGCGGTTCCCGTCCCGGACCCGATGCTCGAGGTGCGACCGACCGGGGTGGGGCCGCGGGAGGACGCGGCGTACACGATATTCACGAGCAAGACGGGGGTCGAACTCGCCGCTGACGCCGGGTGGGGCGCGGACGGTACCACGGTCTGCGCGATCGGCGACCGGACCGCCCGGGCGCTCCGCGAGGCGGGCTATCCGGTCGACCTCGTGCCCGAGGAGTTCTCCTCGGCGGGCCTCGTCGAGTCGCTGTCCGAACGGATTCGGGGTGCGACGATCGAGGTCGCGAGAAGCGACCACGGGAGTCACGTCCTCACCGACGGGCTGAACGACTGCGGGGGGTACGTCCACGAGACGGTCCTCTACGACCTCGTCGTGCCGGAGGGCGCGGGCGTCTCGGCCGAACGCGCCGCCGCGGGCGAACTGGAGGCGGCGCTGTTCACCTCCTCGCTCACGGTCGAGCACTTCCTCGAAACGGCGCGGGAGCGGGGGATCGGCGAGGCGGCGCTCTCGGGGCTGAACGGGGCGGTCGTCGGCGTGATCGGTGAGCCGACGCGCGAGACCGCCGCGGAACTGGGGATCGACGTGGACGTCGTTCCGGAGCAGGCGACGTTCGAGACGCTGGCCTGTGAGGCGGTCGAACGCGCCGCGCCGACGCACCACGACTAGAGCTTCCTGGCCTGCTGGGCGACGACCAGGGTCGCGAGACCGAGCAGGAGGAGGTCGATCGCGCCGCCGTCGAGCGCGAGGTAGTTGTAGCCCGCCCAGGCACCGACGCCGACGAAGAAGGCGACCTGTACCCGCGGTTCGAACAGCCGATCGGTGAAGACGCCGTAGACGAGGACGAGCGCCATGACCGTCGCGAGCAGTCCGGGCACTGCCGCGGCGAGACCGCCCTCGGTCAGGAGGAAGCCGGTCGAGAGGACGAGCGCGACGGCGAGTGCGACCGAGCCGACGCGTGCGAGCGTCGGGACCAGGCTCGACCCTTCGGGGTCGCTCATACCACCCGTTCGGCGGGGTGGTCAAAAACCCGTCCGGTCCCGAGCCGATACGGGAGTTTACATACGAGCGCGCCCCAGATCCGGTCGGATGGAGGGACCGGTTCCCGAACTCGGAGCGCGCGCCGACCGGTGTGCAGCGGCGCTTCGCGAGGCCGGGGAGGTGCTGCTCGCCTCGCATATCGACGCCGACGGGTTGACGAGCGCTGGCGTCGCCGCGCAGGCGCTCTCGCGGGCGGGAATCGAGTTCGAGGCGACGTTCGCGAAACAGCTCGACGGCGAGGTGCTCGCCTCGATCGCCGCGAGCGAGTACGAGACGGTCCTGTTCACCGACTTCGGCAGCGGCCAGCTCGACCTGATCGCGGAGTACGAGCGCGAGGGAGCGTTCACACCCGTGATCTGCGATCACCACCGGCCCGCGGAGGCCGAAACGGCGTGTCACCTCAACCCGCTGCTGGAGGGGATCGATGGGGCCTCGGAGCTCTCGGGTGCGGGTGCGAGCTACGTCCTCGCCCGGGCACTGGAGAACGGCCACGACAACCGCGATCTCGCCGCCCTCGCGGTCGTCGGCGCGGTCGGCGACATGCAGGCGAGCGACGGCGAACTCCACGGCGCGAACGCGGGGATCGTCGAGGAGGCCGTCGACGTGGGGGTCGTCGACGCCGGGACGGACCTCGCGCTCTACGGCACGCAGACCCGTCCGCTGCCGAAACTGCTCGAGTACACCGGCGACCTCGGCATCCCGGGGATCTCGAACGACGCGGCGGGGACCATTCGGTTCCTCGACGGGCTCGACCTCGACCTGAAAGGGGACGACGGGTGGCGCTGCTGGGTCGATCTCGGCCGGGAGGAACGACGACAGGTCGTGAGTGGGCTGTTGCGACACGCGATCACGCGCGGCGTCCCCTCCGAGAAGATCGAGACGCTCGTCGGGACGACGTACACCCTCAGTGAGGAGGACGCGGGGACGGAACTGCGCGACGCGAGCGAGTTCTCGACGCTGTTGAACGCGACGGCACGCTACGATCGGGCGGACGTCGGCCTCGCGGTCTGTCTGGGTGATCGCGACGGGGCGCTCTCTGCGGCTCGGAAACTGCTCGGGGAACACCGTCGGAACCTCTCGGCGGGCGTCCGTCTCGTCGAGGAGACCGGCGTCACCCACGAGGAGCACGTCCAGTGGTTCGATGCAGGGACGAAGATCCCGGACACGATCGTCGGTATCGTGGCGGGGATGGCGATGGGAAGCGGCGGGATCAGCTACGGGAAGCCGATCGTGGCGTTCGCGGCGAAGTCGGACGAGGAGACGAAGGTCTCGACCCGCGGCACGCGCGGGCTCGTCGGTCGCGGTCTCGATCTCTCGGCGGCGGTCGGGGAGGCCGCACGGGCGGTCGGGGGCGACGGTGGCGGCCACGACGTGGCCGCGGGGGCGACGATCCCCACGGGAAGCGAACGCGAGTTCGTCACACGGCTCGACGACCTCGTCGGCGAGCAGCTGGGATGACCCCCCTTCGCCCGCTCGCGTTTCGAGCGGGGGTTGCGGTCGCACTCGCCGTGTTTCGGACCCGGCATCGGCTCCGTCGACGGTTCCGTCCCGGGCGCTACATCGACGCCGACCCGTTCTCGCTTCGTTGGATCGACCCGGCGTCGATCGAGGACGAGGTGCTGCCCGACCGCCCCGAGCGGCCACCGTGGGGTCGTGTCGAGGCTGGACGCTGGGACAGCGAGGCACGACCGTTCGAGGATCGACCGGTCGTCCGCGCGCTCACCGCTCGGTTCGACGGGGGGCGAGCGTGGGAGGAGACGTGCCTGCGCGAGCACTTCGTCGACCAGATCGACCGCTTCGGCGAGGCGTGGAGCCACGAGTCCGGGGACGGGTTCGAGCGTCGGTGTGCGGCGATCGACGCGCTCTACGAATCGATGGCGGGCGAGGGCTATCTCACGCAGCGGACACTCGCGCGGCGGGGTGACGGGGACGCCGTCCCCGTGCTGAACGAGATCACCGTCGACGTCGGCCGGGACGGCGCGTTCCTCTGGCGCGGACAGGGTCAACACCGCCTCGCGCTCTCCCGACTCCTGGGGATCGAACACGTACCGGTCCTCGTCGCCCGTCGGCATCGAGACTGGCAAGCGGAGCGCGAGGAAGCCCGGGCCGGTGGGGGAGTCGGTCGAACCCACCCGGACCTCACCGACCTCGTCGTGGATTGATGTCCGTCCGGAACGAACGGGTGCTATGGCGTCGCTCTCGCTCGATACGCTCTCGCTACCCCACTGGATCGGTGTCGCGCTCGCGCTCGTCAGTGCGATCGTCCACCTCGTCCTCGGCGTCGGGTTCCTCCCCCATCCGATGGGTGTGCTCTTCGTCCTCGCGGGCGCGGGGTTCGTCGGCGCGGTCGTGCTCCTCCTTTTCGACTACCGGCGGCGGCTGCTCTACCTCGTCGGGATCCCGTACACCGGGATCCAGATCGTCCTCTGGATCGCGCTCAACTGGGAGCGGATCTCGGCGGGCGCGATCCCGCCCTCACACCTGGTCGACAAGGTCGCACAGGTCGGGCTGATCCTCGTCCTGGTCTATCTCTACCGAGCGTCGGGCTGAGTCCGTTTCCGCGGTTTCCCATACGGAGCCGCTGGAGGTGCGTATCCGCCGTACTCCATCACGACTCGGACCGATCCATCAGTCGACGCACGTTCCACGAATAAACCGGATACGACGATAGGGAATCGGTCTCCGAGGCTGTTCGTGTTCCGAGAGTACGACTGTGGCGACCACGACGAGGTCGACTCGCCGACTACCCGACGATACCGGTCAGAAACGGTGGTCGAAACGACCCCTGGAGCGGGTTACACCGAAGCGGCGCCGGTCCGGCTTCCGGCTCGGTGAAGAACTCCGGTTAACTCCGTCCCGAATACGTGTACAGCGTCGCGTCCGGTATCAAGCGAGGTGGTCACCGAACGGGCACGGGATGACGCCGTCGCCGTACCGTGGTGACCGACAGCAGGGCACTCGACCGTGGCGACGTCGAAGCTCCACGGTCGGTATTCGATAGGGCCTATCGTACACCCACCCAGAGATCTCGGTGGCCACTCGATCGATCCCGTCTCTCGGTCCCGAAGTGGGGACTCTACGAACGTCTCCGATACTCCCTATGAGCTACGTGTCGCGTGCGGGACCAGAACCCCGTCCGGAACGACTCACGCACGTTCTCGATCGGAACGCGCTGGAGGTACGAATCGTTCGGGAGACGCCGATCACCTCCGAGAGCGATCCCGAGAGGCGTTCCACGGTGAAACCGCTCCGACGACGGGTGCCGGGCGGCGAAACCGATGGCTGCGATGGTCCCGGACCGGACGGTCGAAGAACCAGCCCTCGTACCGCCTCCGGACTCCCGTGGAAGCGAAAGCGAGTATCGTACTCCGGCAGTCCGTCCGGTCTCGCGTGGACCCAGCGAACGGACTCCCCTCGGGATTCGCCATCCATGTGTGCGAACGCTCTCTGCGAGGTACACTCCCGTTCCGACGGACCGGGGTCTGCTACTCCGATTCCCTGTCTCGACCGCTCGTGGGATCGCCCGGCTCACCGCCCTTCGCGACCCGTATCGACGGGCTCCCAAACGTACCCGCTCCAGATCCCGACGCTCGTCGCGATCGAACGATCGATAGCCGACCCGGCACGATTCTGTATCGCCGTAGGTGATTTACGAAGACGAAGAGACAGTCCGCTTCGGAGGGATTCGATCGCCCGAATCCGTGGACGAGACGGCCGATACGACGTGTTCTGGGGTCACTACTCGTCTCTCGTCGGTATCCCGACGACCACCGCGGTCCGGGCTACGTGTCCGGCCCCTGTTGGAGTCGGAGGCGACGCGGACTTCGTCCGACTTATGCCCGCGACGGGAGAGAGTCCCGTGTATGAGCGAGTTCGACCCCGAGAAGTTCGACGAGAAGTACGTCCACTACTTCAACGAGCTACAGCGGGCGTACAAGCAGGCGTTCGAGTATATGAACGAGCGCTACGACTCCGAGCTGATCCACGGCATCGACCAGTTCGTGTTGAACGAGAGCGAGCCGCTCTACGACGGGGCAGGCGAGTTCAGTATCGACCTCCCGGACGAGCCGTACGAACGGATGGGGATCGAGGTCGGCCG
>SKXI01000263.1 GCA_007128515.1 Halococcaceae archaeon
TGCGACAGGTCGACGACGACCTCCTCGCGATCAACGAGGCCAGAAACGACCTCCGGGACCTGCCGGACATCCGCCCGGACGAGCCGACGATCGTCGTCGCGGGCTACCCCAATGTCGGTAAATCCTCGTTCGTCAACCGGGTGACGCGGGCGCGAAACGAGATCGCGGAGTACCCGTTCACGACGAGGGGGATCCACGTCGGCCACCTCGAACGCGACCGCATCCGCTATCAGGTCGTCGACACCCCGGGGCTGCTCGACCGCCCGCCGGAGGAGCGAAACGAGATCGAGTCCCAGGCGGTCTCGGCGATCACGCACCTCGCCGACGCTATCCTCGTCTTCCTGGACCCGAGCCTCGACTGCGGCTACCCGCTCGACGTCCAGCTCGAACTGCAGGCGGCGATCGAGCGCGAGTTCGACGAGATCCCCGTCATCACCGTCTGCAACAAGGCAGACCGCTCGACCGACGTCGAGGCCGATCACTACGTGAGCCTCGCGGAGGACGAGGGCGTCGAGGAGCTGCTCGACGCGGCGATCGAGGCGATCGGCTACGAGCCGACGCTGCCGTTCGAGCGGTGAGTAGGGCTCCCGTTTCCGACCTCCTCGACCCTCCGATGCCGATCGGCGTCGAGTGCCGTTCCAGGCTCAACAGCTTTTCGTCCGGCGACTGAACGGACAGCATGGACGATCTCTCGTCCGGCGATACCCTCCGGGGACGAACGGGCGAAAACCCGCTCTTCCACTGGGTCCTGCTCGATGCGGACCGATGGTCGTTGGCGGGCGTCCTGTCCGTAGCGGCGTTCGCCACGTTCGCCGTCCTCGGGTCGGTTTCCGCCCCGTTCGGGGAGGCGATCGTCGACGAGTCGTCGATCCATACGGCGTTCCAGGCCCTCATCGCCGCCGTACTCACCGGCGTGACGCTGGTCGTCGCGATCAACCAGCTCGTCCTCTCGCAGGAACTCGGTCGACTGGGCGACCAGCAGACGTGGATGAACGAGGCGATGGAGTACCGACGCGACGTCGAGGAGCTGTTCGAAACGGTCGGCCCGCCCGACCCGTCGCAGTTCATCAGGCGCTCGTCCGGACGAGCAGCGACCGGGCCGAGGCGCTCCGGTCAGCGGTCGACGGGAACGACGACGACGTGCTCCGGAGTCGAACCGATCGGCTGGTCGAGAACGTCCGTGAGAACTCCGAGGAGATCGACGCCCAGCTCGAGACGTCCGACTTCGGTGAGTTCGGCGTCCTCCGATCGGGATTGAACTACAACTACTCCTGGAAGATCTACGCGGTCCGACGGCTGCGTCACGAGCACGAGTCCAGTCTCGACGCCGACGAACTGGCGGCGTTCGACGAACTGATCGCCAGTTTGACCCTGTTCGGACCGGCACTCGAGCATTTCAAGTCGTTGTACTTCCAGTGGGAGCTCGTCCACCTCACCCGGTCGATGCTCTACTCCGGACTGCCGGGAGTGATCGGCGCGACGGCGACGGTGTTGTATCTCGATCCCCCGCCGATCCCGGGTTCGACCCTCGGCGTCGACGACGTGGTCTGGCTCGTGAGCGCGAGCGCGACGATCGCACTGGTCCCGTTCTTCCTGCTCGCGTCGTACGTGGTGCGGATCGCGACCGTATCGAAGCGAACCGGATCGCTCGGCCCGTTCATCCTCCGTCGCGCCGAACGAACGGCGGCGATCGACTGGGAGGACTGATAGTGATTGTTGCGAGTCGTTCCGGTATCGACCGCGCGATGTCGGGCGATCGAACCGGGAAACAGTCCCAACGATCACTATCACGGTATGACAGGGTCGAATATGAACGACAGCGCTGAACGGCTCCGGTCGCGTTCGAACTCCCGCCGGCCACGCGGGACGTTCGGCCTCCACCTACACAGGCGTCGTTCGTGGCGGTCACTCCTTCGTTTCTGGACCGACTCGTGGAACCGAGTCAGCGGCGGTCACGACGAGGTGTCGTTCACGCCGTCGGATCGCGTGCGTCGTCGGCCGCAGCCGGGAGCTGTTCTACGTCCAGTCCCTCCACGATCTGTCGGACGATGGTGGACTCGGCCTTCCCGAGCCGTTGCGAGACGGCCGACTTCGAGACGTCGAACTCCTCGGACAGCGTCTCGAGGCTCGCTCGTCGTGGGGTCGCGTAGTAGCCCAGCTCGACCGCCCGGACGATCGTCCTCCGCTGTTTCTCGGTGAGCTCGCCGACATCGACCGGGACCGTCGTGCCGTCGCTCCGGACGTCGTGGACCGTGAGCCCCTCGCTCGCGCCGGCGATCGTCTCGAGGACGGTCGCGATCCCCTCCGCTCTCGCTACCGTCAGCGTCAGCCGGACCGTCTCGACCTCTCCGTCCGAGTCGTTTCCCTCCATTCTCTTCTCAGCTCCGACGACGGGCGTCGATCGGACCGGTCGATCCGCGCCGTCGCCGTCTCGTTTCGCGGTTGCGCGTGGCACACGATAGCGATTCGTCTACACTACGTCGTCCTTTTTCACCCCCTCCGTCGGACGGTGGGCCTCGCGGTCGACGCGCGCGGTGGCGAGTTCGACGACGACCCCGAGGAGGGCTGCCGTGACGAGGAGGATGCTCCCGAGATAGGGAACCGCCGAGATCGGTGCCCCGGTCAGGAGGAAGTGCAGCTCGAGAACGGGTTCGAGGAGTGCCCCGCCGGTCCATTCTACGACGACGGGGACGAGGAGGACGACCGGTACGGCGACCCCCGCGGCGACGCGTCGGGAGTGACCGTCGGTGAGCCCCCCACCGACGAGGAACGCGCCCGCGAAGAGCCCGGCGACGAACGTCCGGCGGATCCCGCTTCCGGGAAACGACGGATCGACCGGGCCCGTGGCCGCGAGCAGGGCCCCGTAGAGGGGCACGAAGGCCACCACGGCCACCGCGAGGCCGACCCAGCCGCCGAGCCCCACGTCGCGCCCGCGGCCCACGACGGCCCCACCGGCGACGAGGAGCACCCCGACCGCGGAGAGCGCGGCGTGAACCAGCGGCAGGAACGACCACTCGACGCCTGGATAGATGAGGAA
>SKXI01000243.1 GCA_007128515.1 Halococcaceae archaeon
CCAGCCATCTCCGCGTCGCTCCTCACGTCCGTTCGTCGCAGACGCGGTGGGGATGGGATTCGAACCCATGCGGCCTCTCGGCCACCTGCTCTCAAGGCAGGCGCATTAGTCCACTCTGCCACCCCACCGACAGCTCATCCACTGATAGCAGCGAGACGGGAGCGCCATCAGCGACCTTACACTCGTACACGAGCCGTCAAAAGGGTTGCTGAACGGGCACCGGAGCACCGACTCCCACCGATAGCGGGGCGGTCCGATTACGGTTCCCCGTCCGACGATCGCATAAGCTCCCTCTGCAGATCCGTTAGCGGTCCCGGATCGAGATCCTCGATCGTCCAGTCGTCGGGCAGGTCGTCGACGATCCCGACGTCGTGTGCGAGGTCTCGGATTCGTCTCTCTACTTCGGGCTCCAATTCGAACGAGAAGTCCAACTCCTCCTCCCAGTCCCAGTACGGCGGGACGTGTGGGCCGAATACATCCAGTTTCAGGTCCGCTGCCGCCCTGAAACAGTAGCGTCTGAAGTCCACGTCGAGGCTCACCCCTCGGACGGCCCCGGTGAGATCGTCATCGGTGACGAGTCGTTCGAGCGCGCCAACCGCCGCGTGCTGGTCGGCATAGAACGCGGTATTCAGCGTGATACTCACCCACTTGTGCTCCGTCTCCGCCAGTGCTCGTAACCGATCGCTCACCGAGTGGTCCGGGTGGCCGATCCCCCAGCCGTAGGTGTAGGATTCCTCGTAGGGGACTGATAGGGATCATCGTAGCCACCCGGAGATCCCGGTGGCCGATACACCGATTCCGTCCCTCGGTCCTGGATTTCGAAATCTATGAACTTCTACGATGATCCCTATGAATGTTCGTCTACGTACTCCGGAATCGCACCGAGGTACGCGAGCGCATCGGGTGGGACTGATTCGACGCCCTCGGAAAGACGGGTCCGCACGAGCGATCGTCCGACCGCGTTCGCGATCACGTGAGAGACGTCGGGGAGCCTGTCCCCTTCGCGGGGATCGTACGCGTCTACGAACTCGACCAGGACGTCCCACCCGTTCGCCCGTGCCGCCACGTCCAACCCATCGGCGAGCGGCTCGTAGTACTCGAAGAGGACATGGTAATAGGCATCCGCAGCGTCGGGTTCGTCACTTTTCGGGGCGTTTTCGAGCACCGTTTCGTACTCCGCGATCGCTCGATAGAGCGACGGGACATCGCCCTCGGTGGCATCCGAAACGAGGCTCGGGAGGTCACCGACGAGTGTCGCGTATTCCTCTTCGACGGGTGGCGCTTCGGAATCCCACTCATCGGCTGGAGGACCGTCACCACGTGTGGTATCGTCCGACCACGACGTACAGTCGTGGAGTCTGAAACCGGAGAGCGTATCGAACGACTCGCCGCACTCGTCGCATTCGTAGCCCATCGGTAACCGTACGACGACCCCGAAGAGACGGTGTGAACTCGGTTCACTCCACCACCGTCGCCGAGCACGGTACGGAGTTCATCGGGCGGTCCCACCCCATCGATTACGAGACTCCACCGCAGGGACGTCGAGTCCCGGGCCAGCGTGTCCTCAGCCTGAGAGGCGATCATCGATACACCTCCGAGCCAGTCCGGAAGCTGGTGAGGTCGTCGATCCGATCCTCCAGGTCTTCGATCTCCTGGCGCAGTAGTTCGGCTTCACCGCCTTCGGTCGCCGCGAGCTGGTCCTTCAGGCCCTGGAGTCGCGTCTCCTTGACGTCCTCGTTGACCTCGGCCTTCCGGACGTACTCGCGCTGATCGATCTCGTAGACGTCCGACTCGGCGAGTTCGGTGACCTCGAGTGCTTCGTCGACCTTGTTTCGATCGACGCCGAGAACGCGCTCACGGTCGATCCCCGCGTCCTCCAGGACCGCCAGCACCTCTTCGTCGTCCTTGAGCGTCCGGTTGCGTCGCGTGGTGCGCTGGACGGATCCGTACGGGCCGCTGACGGGACGATCGTGATGGAGACGATTCAGGAGCACGTCAGCGACGTCCTTTCGGAAGGCGTTGGCGTCGCGCTGGACGTCCGAGAGGAGCGTGTAGAGGTTCACGAGAGCGTCGGTCTCCATCCCCTCCAGTGTCGTCACGTCGTACCGTTCGAGCGCATCGACGAGTAACAGCGCGTCCGCGTACACGTCGAGATCCGGTTCGGTGCGTTCCTCGGTAGCCGAGGTGGATGCGTGCTCGCTTTCGAGAAGCTGGGTCGTTGTGGGTCCTTCCTTCTCGACGATGGTGCCAGCGTCTTCGTCGATCTCGAATCGGGGGTGAAGACTGAGTACCGCTGGATACGGATCGGCGTCGGGTGGAAGCCGGTCGAGTTCGAACCCTCCGGGCTCGTCACCGATCCGGTGATACAGCGTCTCGAACTGATCGCGCGAGAGCGGTCGTGGCTCACCCGACTCCTCGAACTCGATCACCACCCGGTGTTCCTGAACGTCCGTGATCCGGAACCGCTCGTGCGACAGCGGTGTGATGAGCGTCGCCCCCTCCGGAAGGTCGTCGAGTTCGTCCAGAAGTGTGTGCCAACTGACGCCGAAGGGCATACACACGGCACTCTCCCCGAGGGCAAGAAGACTTCGACTACCCACGAACCAGCCGAGCCTCGCCCTCCTCGACCGCGACCGAGAGCCCGCTCTCTTCGACCCACGCCGCGGTATACCCCGGAACGATCCGATCCGCGTCGGAGCGCGCTCGGACCATCGAGACGAGCGTCGCGAGGTCGGAGCCGGTCTCGACGGTCGGCAACATCGGGAGGAAGTCGACCTCGTGGCCCGCCTCCACTCCTCGCCCGGTCAGTATCTCCAGTTCGAGACCTCCCAGCGCGTCCTCGAAGTCGATCGGACTCCTGAAGCCGGCGAACGCCACCCGGCCGCCGGTCGACGGCGCGAGCACCACCTCGCTCCGGCGGAGTTTCATCGCCGCGCTGTCGAGGGTGGCCCTGAGGAGAAACGGCGCGTTCGGGCGGACGACCGCCGCCGATGCGACCTCCTCCCGGTCGAGCAGGTGCGTGATCGTGTTGCC
>SKXI01000061.1 GCA_007128515.1 Halococcaceae archaeon
ACGCCGTCGGCCCCGGTTTCGAGCGTCTCGAACGCGGTCTTCGCGTCTGCGGCGGTCTCGACGCCAGCGATCAGCGTCGTCTCCTCGCCGATCCGCGCGATCAGGTTCTCCAGGGGAATGATCGTCCAGTCCTCGCCGACGACGACCGTGTACTCGGCCTCCTCCGCGGCGGTCTGTGCGAACGCCTCGTACTCCCGTCCCAGGATCCTGACGTACGCACCCTGCTCGACGCCCTCCTCGGCCCTGCGCAGCGTCGAGAGGTCGGCCGACCCCGAGTAGTCCTCCGGGAGGTCGACGGTGCCGTCGCCCTCGCCCTTCTTCCCGATCACGACGGCGTCCGGCGGTTCGCGTTCTCCCTCCTCGGCGTCCATCACGTGGACGTCGCCGGCGGTCCGGAACGCCGCGACGTTCACGGAGCCGAGTTCGCGAACCCGTCCGACGTCGGCTTCGTCGACGAGCACCCAGTCCACGCCGGCCTCGAGGCCGGCGGTGATCCGACGCTTTCGCGCCTCCCAGTCGCCGACCGTGTCGTCGGCTTTCAGCCACACCGATCGTTCCATGCCGAGGACTCTCGTGGATCGGGCTTGAACGTGGCGGATCGGGTCGAACGATCGAGTTCGAGAGCGATTTACGCGAGCCCGGTCTCCGTCCAGAGAGAGCGGATCCGAGCACGAGATGGTGGACACCGAGACGAGCGAGCGGGAAGTCGAGCGAGCCGACGCCGAGAGCGTGACGTTCACGCGAGGCGGCGTCGTCGCGGGCTTTCTCACCTGCCTCCCGATCGCGTTCGGCGTCGCCGGCTACGGGGTCGCCTTCGGCGTGCTCGCCGACCGGGTTGGGCTGAGCGCGGCCGAGGCGGCGCTGATGAGCGCGACCGTCGTCGCCGGCGCCTCACAGATCGTCGCGGTCGAGCTCTGGACCGATCCGATCCCGATCGCGACGATCCTGCTCACGACGTTCGCGATCAACCTGCGCTACTCGCTGATGGGCGCGGCGCTCGAACCGTGGTTCCGTCACCTCTCGGCGAAACGAGCGTACGGCAGCCTCTTTCTCATGGCCGACGAGAACTGGGCGCTCACGATGCGTGACCTGAAGACGGGAAGCGGGCGCGGCGCGTTCCTGCTCGGAAGCGGCCTTGCCGTCTGGAGCTTCTGGGTCGTCTCGACGGTCGTCGGTGTCCTCGCCGGCGGCGCGATCGGCGACCCCGAGACGTTCGGCATCGACTTCGTCCTCGCGGCGGTCTTCGTCGCGCTCGCGGTCGAACTCTGGGAGGGTGCGTCGAACTCGCTCGTGCCCTGGCTCGTCGCGCTCTCGGTCGCGCTGGTCTCGGCCGAGGCCCTCCCCGGTCAGTGGTACATCCTGCTCGGCGGCTTCGCCGCCGCCGGCGTCGAGGTGATCCGCCATGGCCGCTAGCGCGCTCTCGCTCGACCCGCTCGTCGTCGCCGTGATCCTCGCGATGGCGCTCGTCACCGTGCTCACGAAGGTCGGCGGGCTCTGGCTGCTCAGTCGAACCGAGGTGGGTGAGCGGGTCGAGGCCGGGCTGCGGGTGCTCCCCGGTGCGATCGTGATCGCACTTCTGGGACCCGAACTGGCGGCCGGCGGTCCCGCGGAGTGGGCCGCCGCGGGCGTCGTCCTGTTCACGATGTGGCGGACCGAGAGCATCCTGCTCGCGCTCTGTGCCGGCGTCGGCGCGGTCGTCCTGTTCAGGGCGTTGCTGTGATAGTGATGGGTGCGACTGTGTACCGGTTCGGTTGCACGTCGACGTGCGGTCGATACAGGAACGACTCGCACCCATCTCTATGATACTGTCGGCTGTGAGTCGTTGAAGACTCTCGCCAGAACGGTGTGGAGAGACTCTCCACATAGTTCCAGCCGAAAGTATGAGCTCACCCGACCGTGATTCCGAACGCGACGTGTTCCGACGAACGTCGCTCTCGCCCGGACCGTCGCCGAGCAACCGAACGACACCACGTCCGTGGTTCGATCGGGACGATACGCACCCGCTCGAAACCCATATACCCTCTACACTCGACGGACCTCCATGTACGACGGACTCACCGAACTCCTGATCGAGGGCCTGGTCCTCGCCGGGTACGCCTCGATCGCACTCGTCCTCGCGCTCGTCGGTCTCCTCGTCGAGTACTCGACGCTCTCGATGGCGCTCTCTGGAGAGCTCTCGCTCGCGCTCTGGACGGGGTGTTTCGGGGCGAGCGCGCTCTGGGCCGCCTACCTCGTCGTCAGTGAGAAACTCCTCCCTCTGCTGGGGCGAACGACGGTCGCGTAACCCCTCTCCGTTCGGACGCCTTCCGAACCCGCTCGGGCTCTATCCACGGAACTCGTACTCGTCCGTGAACAGCGACACACGCTCGCCCGGTCGGAGACCGTCGACGATCAGTCCGAACTCGTCGCCACCCGAGAAGGACCGAAGCCGCGGCGGGTCGGCCTCCACCTCCGTCCGCTCGCAGACGAGTTCGATGGACCCGGTCGAGTCCGCCCGCAGTTCGATGCTGTCCATACCCTCGCTACGCGCTCGGTTACCTTCACGGCCCTGTTCCGTCCGATCGAACCCACAGTATAGGTCCCTTCGGCCCGTCCACCCGACGTGACCGAGTTCCTCCTCTACGGCGGGAAGGGCGGCGTCGGCAAGACCACCTGCGCGGCGGCGACGGCGCTCGCCGCAGCCGAGGGCGGACGAGAGACCCTCGTCGTCTCCACCGACCCCGCCCACTCGCTGTCGGACTCCCTCGAGACCGACCTCGGCGCCGAACCGACCGAACTCCGGGATCGGCTCTGGGCGGCCGAGATCGACCCCGAGACGCAGAAAGACGAGTACCGCGAGATCCTCGAGGCGCTCGCGAAGGACCTCCGGTCGGTCGGAATCCGGATGGACGACGAGGACGTCGCCGACGTCTTCTCGGCAGGGATGCCGCCCGGAAGCGACGAACTCGCCGCGCTCGATCGTCTCGCGAGATACGCCGACGACGACCGCTTCGACCTGATCGTCCTGGACACCGCACCCACGGGCCACAC
>SKXI01000183.1 GCA_007128515.1 Halococcaceae archaeon
ACGCCCGCCTGTCGGGCGGCGGCGTAGACGCTCGCGGTGGCGACGCCCTCGATCGATCGCCCCGGGAGGAGGTCCTCGTTGAGCGCACGGCGGTAGATGACGCTCGCGGTCTCGCGGACGTTCGTCGGGAGGCCGAGTGCGCTGGCCATCCGGTCGATCTCGCCGAGCGCCTGCTTCAGGTTGCGCTCTTTCGAGTCACGGGTCCTGAACCGTTCGTTCCACTTCCGCAGACGCTGCATCTTCTGGCGCTGACGCGAGCCGAGGGCGTTGCCGTAGGCGTCCTTGTTCCGCCAGTCGATGTTCGTCGAGAGCCCCTTGTCGTGCATCGTGTTCGTCGTCGGGGCTCCCACTCTCGACTTCTGGTCTTTCTCCCGGGCGTCGAACGCACGCCACTCGGGGCCGCGGTCGACGGAGTCGGCCTCCACGACCAGACCACAGTCGCCACAGACGGTCTCGCCGTGTTCCTCGTCGGAGACGAGGTGGCCGCCACACTCCGGACAGCCGTGGTCCTCGTCGACGCGCTCGTCTTCGTCTCGTTCGCGGGTTCTGATGTTGGAATCTGTCATTATGTGAATCGAGGGAGGGGCTACCGGGTCCGGGCATCGGGACTCGGCTAGCTATCGCTGATCGAACGTTAGTCCGAAAGGAATTTAAACCTTTCGGATACTGTGCCGTCAAACCGGTGCAAACCCCCTGGCTCGGGCAGTCGGTGTCGAGCGCTCGAAAGGTTAATATGTGGTTAGGCTGCCGGTTTCCCCCGCGTTACTGGTCGACACCGAGCCGCTCGTCGCCAGCCTCCTCGATCGCCGTCGAGAGCGAGACCTCGAGCGCGAGCATCGAGGCCGCCCCGCCCGCGACCGTCACGAGGTTCTTCAGGAGGTGATCGACGACCGCCGCCGCGAACGCGACCGGCACGCTCACCGGGAGGAACGCGACGACGAGCAGGGTGAACGCCCCCTCGTAGAGCCCGATCCCGCCGGGCGACAGCGGGAGCACTTTCGCGAGGTTACCCACGCAGACGGCGAGCGCACAGACCCCGAGCAGCGCGAACGGCGCGGCTTCGACCCCGAACGCGCGCAGCACCAGCGCCGCCGCGACGACGTCGATCGTCCAGATCATCGCGCTCGCCGCGCCGACCCTGGCGGTCGTCGTCGGCGTTCTCGCGACCGCCTGGACGTCGGCGGCGAACCGCTCGACCGCTCCGGTGAGTTCCTCCGCGTAGCTGTCGTCGCTCGCGCGGGTGAGTGCCGGTCGCGCGAACCGCCGGTCCGAGTGAGCGCTCGCGAGGACGACCGCACAGAGCGCGACGGCGAGCACACCGACGGCGACCGCTCCGATCACGCCGACGCGCCCGCTCTCGGCGACCGCCCCACCTGCGGAGAGGTCGGCCACGAGCGCACCCCAACTCGTCTCCCCTCCGATCGCCAGTGCGAGGAGCGCGCCGCAGGCGAGCGCCGCGATTGTGACCGTGTCGAAGAGGCGTTCGACCGCGAGCGAGGCGAAGCCGGTCGGGTAGCGTACCCCGCGCCTGACCTTCAGTACGTACGCGCGGACGGCGTCGCCCCCACGCGCCGGGAGCGCGACGTTCGCGGTCTGGCTCAGGAAGATCGCCCCGGTGAGAAAACCCACTCCCTCGCGGTGGCCGAGTTCGGCGAGCACGTCCCGGTAGCGGACGCCACGGAGCGGCCACGAGAGGAGGTAGACGGCCGCCGCGACTCCGATGAGCGTCGGATCGGCCGCACGCATCCCGCTCACCACCTCCCCGAGGTCGACGTACCGAGCGGTGACGACGAGGGCAAGGAGTACGAGGAGGGCTCCGGCCGCGAGGCTCACCCCCGTCGTGAGGCGTGGGCGGACCGAGAGCTCCCACCAGGTCCGACCGAGCGCGCTCCCCATGCCGATCACGTCCCGGATCGGATCGACCGTCGTCCCCTCCCCGGGCCTCCACCGGACCGGAAGCTCCCCGACGCGGTACCCCCGCCGCTGGGCCCGGACGAGCACCTCCGTGTCCCAGAACCAGTGGTCGTCTTCGACCTCGGGGAGCAGCGAGAGGAGGACCTCGCGGTCGAACGCCTTGAACCCACACTGGTGGTCCCTGAGCCCGGAACGCAGGCCGATCCTGACGAGCCCGTTGTAGACCCGGCTCGCGACCGCCCGAGAGCGGGGCCGATCGGCCTCCGAGCCCGGCAGGAGCCGCGATCCGGTCGCGACGTCGTACTCCCCCGATCGAACGCTCCCGACGAGCGTCTCCAGGTGGCAGAGATCGGTCGCGAGGTCCGTGTCGAAGTAGACCAGCACCTCGCCGTCGGCCTCCCGGAACGCCCGGCAGAGCGCCCGTCCGCGGCCGAGGCGTTCCTCGCCGTGGACGTGTCTCACCTGCGAATGCTCGCGGGCGAGGCGGGCGGCGATCTCGGGGGTCCGATCGGAACAGCCGTCCTCCGCGACGAGCACCTCGAACGCGGGGAGAAACGACTCGCAGGCCGCGACCGTCCGCCGCACGGTGGACTCGATCGTCGCCTCCTCGTCGAACGCGGGGAGGACGACGCTCACGGGCGGACCCATTGCGCGAACTGGGCCGCCTCGGAGTAAGTACCTTCTGACCGCGGGCGTTACCCTCACGTACCAACCGGGTGCGTCTCGTCCGGCAATCCCGCCGGTTCGACCGGGAAAATCGCCGGAGGGAGCCGTGTTGCACGGCCGTACCAAATCCCCTATACGTACAACACTCGTACGCGTTGATATGAGCGCCACCGCCCACACGGCACAGTCCCTGACCGAGAAACAGCGCCGCATCCTCGGCTACCTCAGGGAGTGCGCAGACACCCGCACCTACTTCAAGTCCAGGCTGATCGGCGAGGAGCTCGGGCTGAGCGCGAAGGAGGTCGGGACGAACATGACCGCCATCGCGAACGGCGAGTTCGACGTCCGCGTCGAGAAGTGGGGCTACTCCTCCAGTACGACCTGGAAAGTGACGGCGTAGCCGGGTACCCATCCCTTCGGTCGCGGGGGTCGACCTCCTGACTCGTCCG
>SKXI01000387.1 GCA_007128515.1 Halococcaceae archaeon
CTCCTCCGTGACCTGTGGGCCGTAGACGACCGTCGGGCGGACGCTCGTCGCGGCGATTCCCCGGTCGGCGGCCGCGGCGACGATCCGATCCCCTTCGGCCTTCCGCGGGCCGTAACTCGCCATCGAGTCGTCGGCAGCCTGTGCGGGCGTACACCCGTGGAGCGGTGTCTCGTCCTCGCGTTTGGGGATCTCCTGGCTCCGGTAGACGGCACCGCTCGAGACGTAGACGTAGGCGTCGACCCCATCGAAGAGCTCGATCGCGGTCCGGACGTCCTCGGGGTGGAACGCGGCACAGTCGACGACCACGTCGGGATCGATTCGCTTCGCTACGGCGGCCAGCCCCTCGGGATCGGTCCTGTCGACGGTGACGTCCTCGACGCCGGGTTCGGTGAACCGGAACCCGTGTGTGTCCCTGCTCGCCGCCGCGACGTCGAAGCCGTGGTTTAGGAAGGTCCAGACGATGTGCCGGCCGACGAAGCCGGTGGCGCCAACGACGAGTGCGTGACTCATGTGAACGGTACGCACGGACCGGAGATAGCCGTATCGCGGTGGACGTGCCTCGTTACCTGTCAGCGGACCGTCAGAGCGGAGGTATAACTCGGTCGTCCCCGTACGGGCGGCACATGGAGTTCCCAGGACCCGAGCGGATCGACGGACTGATCGAGGAGGTCGAGTTCCCCGGCTTCGTCGAGGTCGGCTACGAGCCGCCGACGCCCACGGTCGAGGACGTCGAAGCGGCGACCGAAGACGCGCTCGACCGGCTGCCGTGGGACCGGCTCTCACCGGGAGCGACGGTCGTGGTCGGCCTCGGGAGTCGCGGCGTCACCGACGTCGTGCCCGTCGCGCGGACGGTAATCGACGGCGTCAGGGAGCGGGGGTTCGAGCCCGTGGCGATCCCGGCGATGGGGAGCCACGGCGGGGCGAGCGCCGAGGGCCAGCGCCGGACGCTCGCCGCGCTCGGACTCACCGAGGAGGTCCTCGGCTGTTCGATCGACGCCCGGATGGAGACGGAGGACGTGACCGGCGTGCCGGTCGCCAGGGCGGCACTCGACGGCGACGCGCTGCTCCCGGTCAACAGGGTGAAGCCGCACACCAACTTCGAGGGGCGACTCGAAAGCGGGCTCTGTAAGATGCTCGCGGTCGGTTTCGGGAAGCGCGCCGGCGCCCGCGTCTTCCACGAGGGGGCGATGACCGACGGCTACGTCACGACGATCGAAGGGACCGTCTGGACCCTCCGAGAGGAACTGACCGTCCTCGGCGGGGTCGCCGTCGTCGAGAACGCGCGCGACGAGACCGCGCTCGTCGAGGGGGTTCCGGGCGAGGAGCTCCTCGAGCGGGAGTCCGCGCTGCTCGAGGAGGCGAAGGAGCACATGGCGACGCTGCCGTACGACCGCCTCGACGCGCTCGTCGTCGAGCGGATCGGGAAGGACGTCTCGGGAACCGGTATGGACACGAACGTGATCGGCCGCTTCGGCCTGCTCAACGCGGAGGAGCCGTCAGCGCCCGAGATCGACCGGATCGCGGTGCTCGGGCTGACCGAGGCGACCCACGGCAACGGCCACGGGATCGGTCTCGCGGACGTGACGACGGTCGAGGTACTCGAGTCGCTCGCGCTCGACGAGATGTACGCCAACGCGCTCACGAGCGGGTCGCTCTCTCGGTCCCGGCTCCCCGTCGCGTTGCCGACCGACGAACACGCGGTCGCCGCCGCGCTCACCTCCGCCGGCCCGTACGACCCGGAGACCGCCCGCGTCGCGTGGATCCGTGATACGGGACACCTGTCGACGTTCTACGTCTCCGAGGCACTGGCCGAGGAACCGGTCGAGGGGGTCTCGGTGAGGGCGCCCGCAGACCTCGCTTTTTCCGACGGCTCGGCGACCCTCTCTCGCTGACCGCGGTCCCGACCGGCGGCCGCTACCGTCCCTGATACGGACTGCTGTCCGTCAGTACCGGCGCAAGGGCGACCGTCCTTCGGTTGCGCCGGGAAATCGTTGCAGCAGACCGTATGAGAGTTCGGGCGTCGTTCTAGCGCTCTCGCCAGCTCCCCGGCCAGAAGGTTCATTACTGGGTGTCGGCAGGTCCGGGTAAAGTATCCGATAAAATGAGGTGTTTTGTCTGAGATGAACCGGCGGAGATTCCTCGCGAGCCTCGCGGGGGTCTGTGGTGCGACCCTCGGTGGAGGGGTCGCGACGCTCACGGTCGGGACCGAGCAGGTCGCCGCGAGTGCGAGGCGCCGCGCGCCATCGGAGATCAGGATGGGGATCCCCCCGTTCCCGGCGACCGTCGCCGCCCGAACCGAGGGCATGGTGAGCGTCGCGATAGACGGCGTCGACGGACCTGCGACGGGACGGCTCGTAAGCGAACGCCGCGAACCGGGAACCGACGTGCTCTTCGAACGGGTCGAAGGACCACGTCTCGCGGACGTCTCCGGGATGGTGACCTTCGAGTTCGAGGGACCACCGCGCACCGACCGATGGTACTACGCGGTCGGCCTCGAGTCCGAGGGTGGCAGTCGGCGGCTCTGTGAATCCGACCCGCTACGGAGGGTGGAAGGCGGCGCGGTCTCCGCGCCAGTGGCCGATGCCCCGGAACCTGCCCGGTTCGCTCACGGTCGCCGTCTGGTCGGCGAGGGTCGATACCACCTGAGGCACGTCTGGCTGGGCGACGACGGCCAGCACTGGGAACTCGAGTACGCGATCGCGAAGTCCAGCTACGAACGCGCCAGAGGACGCTCTCGGGGGTACGTCCGTTCGTTCGCCGACGCCGGCGCGAACCGGTTCGCCGGGCGCCTCGGAGAGCTGATCGCACGGGAGGCGCGGCCGGTGGACGAACGGCGAACGGGAGGTCTCGACGAGGCCGAGGCGTTCGCGCTCGCGGTCCGGTACGTCCAGTCGATCCAGTACGCCCTCGACAGCGAAGTGAAGGGGACCCACGACTACCACCGAACGGTCGAGGAGACGCTCGTCGACTGTCTCGCCGACTGTAAGGACGCGACCTACCTGCTCTCGGGACTCCTCTCACAGGA
>SKXI01000293.1 GCA_007128515.1 Halococcaceae archaeon
CGGACGTCGCCGCGGAGATCCGGACCGGCGAGGTCTCGTTTCACGCCTCGGAGTTCGAGACGAGCATCATGCTCGCGCTCCGGCCCGACCTCGTTCGAATGGAGCGAGCAGTGCGCGTCGACCCGCCCGAGGAGTCGCTCCCGCTCACCGACTACGACGCGCTCGGCGAGAACCGGGTCGGCTGGGCGCTCACCGCCGAGGAGATGGACGGACTGACGCCGACCGGGAACCTCGGCGATCCGACCGTGGCGACGGAGGAGAAAGGCGAACGGTTCGTCGAGGCCGCGGTCTCGAGGATCGGGTCGCTGGTGGAAGCCCTCGAGACGAGGGAGTGATCGGCCGCGGACCACACCGTTATGTCCGTGCCGGGAGCGGGTGCTCGTATGAGCACGGAACGAGTCTTCCTCGCGGAGTTCTCCCACGAGACCAACACGTTCGCGACGACGCCGACCGAGCGCGCCGAGTTCCGGAACCGGGGCGAGTTCTTCGGGAGGGAGGTGCTCTCCGAGTTCGAGGGGACGAACTCGACGATCGGTGGGGCCTGCGAGGTAGCCGAGGCGGAAGCGATCGACCTCCTCCCCTCGGTGAGCGCCGAGGCGACGCCCGGCGGCGTCGTCTCGAGGGAGGCCTACGAGTTCTACACCGAACGGATCCTCGACGACCTCCGGGAAGCGGGCGGCGTCGAGGGCGTCTTCCTCTCGCTGCACGGAGCGATGGTCCAGGAGGGCGGCGTCGACGGCGAGGGACCGCTGCTCTCGGCGGTCCGGGAGGTCGTCGGCGAGTCGGTCCCGGTGGTCGCCACGCTCGACCTCCACGGCAACGTCACCGACGAGACGGTTGCGAGCGCCGACGCGCTCGTCGCCTTCGAGACGTATCCGCACACCGACATGGCCGAGACTGGCCGCCGCGCGATGGAGCTACTGGTCGCCGCGGTACGCGGCGAGATCGATCCCGTCACCCGGATCGAGCGGCCGCCGCTGCTGCCGTTCGTCCCGAACGAGAACACCCGCGAGGGGCCGATGGCCGAACTGATGGCGGAGGCGAGGAGGCTCGAGGCGAACGAGGGCGTCCTCGAGACGAACGTCCTCCCGGGCTTCCACCAGGCGGACGTACCGGGAATCGGGTTCTCGGTTCCGGTCGTCGCCGACGGCGATCCGGCGCTCGCGCGGGAGACGGCACGCTCGCTCGCCGGGACCGCCTGGTCGATGCGCGAGGCGTTCGTCGGCGAGTACCCGACGCCGGAGGAGGCCGTCCGGCAGGCGGGGCGACTGCAACGCGACGGCGCGTGCGAGTCGGGCCCGGTCGTCCTCGCGGACGTCGGCGACAACCCGGGTGCCGGCGGGGCGGCCGACGGCACGGTCCTCCTCCGGGAGCTGCTCGAACAGGGCGTCGAGAACGCGGGGCTCGCGCTCGTGTGCGACCCGGAGGCGGTCGAGCGAGCGATCGAGGCGGGAGTCGGATCGCGGCCCACTATCACACTCGGGGGGAAGACCGACGACCGGCACGGCGAGCCGCTCGAGGTCGAGGGGTACGTCGCGACGATCACCGATGGCCAGTTCCGGAACACCGGACCGATGGCGACGGGGGTCAGGACGAACCTCGGGCGGGCGGTCAGGCTCCGCGTGGGGGGCGAGGGCGGGGGCGCGATCGAGGTGATCGTCACCGAGAACCGGGTCCAGCCGTACGACGCGGAGATCTGGCGACACGTCGGTCTCCAGCCCGAGCGACTCGACGTGCTCGTCGTGAAGAGCACGAACCACTACCGCGCGTCGTACGAACCGCTCGCGAGCGAGGTGATCACGGTGAACAGCCCCGGCCTCGGTGCGATGGACGCCCGCCTGTTCGAGTACGTGAACGTCGACCGCAGGCTCTACCCGATCGACGACCTCGACGAAACGGCCTACCCCGATTGGGAGTCGGAATGAGGGTTCCGCGACCCGAACCTACAGATCCCGGGGCTCGAATCGAGGGACATGAGCGAACCGACCGAAGCTGACGAGCGGGAGACGGGTCGACCCCGGGTCGACGGGGAGGAACTCTACCATCGACTGAACGAGATCGAGACAGCCGTCGACGACCTGCGGTGGTACCACGAACTGGGCGAGGTGGGGTCGGTGAGACGGGTTCGGTTCGTCGGGCCACCGCCGGCGAACACGACCGGACAGACCGACCAGGAGAAGGGAAACCGGGTCGTGGTTCCGGCGTACGCCTTCGACCCGAAGGGGACCGACGGGACGGAAGAGCCCGTGCCGGGGATCGTCCTGCCACACGGCGGCGTCCACTCGAACCTCTCGACGCGGTACGTCGGGGTGGTTCGCGAACTCCTCTCCCAGGGCTACTACGTGATCGCTCCGGAGTACCGCGGATCGACGGGCTACGGACGGAAACACCACGACCTGATCGACTACGGCGGTCTCGAGGTTGAAGACACGTTCGCGGCACGCGAGTGGCTCGTCGAGCACCGGCCGGTCGATAGTGAGAGAGTCGGGATCGTCGGCTGGAGTCACGGTGGACTGCACGCGCTCATGAACGTCTTCTTCCACCCGGAGGCGTACGCGGCGGCCTACGCTGGTGTGCCGGTGAGCGACCTCGTCGCCCGGATGGGCTACAAGGACCAGGCCTACCGCGACCTCTACGAGGCCGAGTACCACGTCGGCGAGGCGGCCCACGAGAACCCCGACGAGTACAGAAACAGATCCCCGGCCTGGCACGCCGAGAAGCTGGAGACGCCGCTCCGGATCCACACGACGCGCAACGACGAGGACGTGAACGTCCTGGAGGTCGAGGCGCTGATCCGGGTGCTCTCCGCCGAGGGCAAGCAGTTCGAGTACGAGGTCTACGACGACGCGCCGGGCGCACACGCGTTCGAACTGCTCGACACGGCGTTCGCACGCGACTCGCGCGAGCGGATCTACGAGTTCCTCGCGAGCTACCTCGACCCGCCCGGTCGTTGAACGCCGGCCGGAGGCGCGAGAGAGCGCGAGGACGAGGAGGGCCGCGGCGACGTTACAGACTGA
>SKXI01000090.1 GCA_007128515.1 Halococcaceae archaeon
CCCGGGCGAGTGTGAACAAGCGCGATCACGTCCTGAACGCCCTCCTGCTCTCGATCGGGCTCGGCTACGTCTTCGAGCCCGCTGGCGACGTCGAGACGTTCCGGCTGATCGCCGAACTCTCGGTTCCGATCGTCCTGGGGGCGCTCGTCCCGGATATCGACACCGCGTTCGGCCGACACCGGAAGACGCTCCACAACCTGCCGGTGCTCGCGCTCGCGATCGTCTACCCGTACTACTTCGGGAACCTCCAGTGGGTCTGGATCGGGATCGCGACCCACTACCTGCTGGACGTGCTCGGCTCCCGCCGGGGGATCGCGCTCTTCTACCCGCTCTGGGCCCGCGAGTTCGGCGCGCCCGTTGGCGTCCCGGTGAGCAGCCGGTTCGCCACGCCCGTCACGCTGGTCGTGACCGCGCTCGAGCTCGCACTCGCCGTCGTCCTCGTCTACGATCTCTTCCGGTACCTGGTGGTGGAACTGCTCGCGATCGCGGGGTGAGCGGTGTATCGACCGACGGAGAGGAGCGATCGGCGGATCCGAACCCCGTAGCGAGCCCGTCGTATCGAACGACGCGTCCGCCCCGGCGATCCGGACTCGTTCGTCGGCCTCCTCGGATCCGGCCAGGGCGATCGGGACCGTGGAACCGTCGAGAGATACAAGCCTCCGACCGACGAACGCGAGGGTGTGGCCCCATCACACGTGCTCGTCCCGCTGGACGGCTCGCCGTTGGCCGACGACGCGCTCGCGCACGCACTCGAGGTCTTCGACTGCCCCATCACCGTGGTGAACGTCGTGACGCCGCTCGACACGACGATGAGCGAGGGCGGCGTGCTGGAGGTCGACGAGGCGCGCCTCGAGGAGGAACACGAGCGGGCCGATCGGCTGGTCGAGCGCGCACGGGAGCGGGCCGGGGAGAGGGGCCGTACGGTCGAAACGACGGTCGAGACCGGTGAACCGGCGGAGACGATCCTCGCGTACGTCGACGCCGCCGACGTCGATCACGTGGTGATGGGCGGACACGGCGGCCCGAAGACGGGCACCCTTCGCCGTCTGCTCGGAACCGTCGCGACCGCCGTGGTCGGCGAAGCGCCCGTCTCGGTGACGGTCGTCCGGTAGCTCGTCTCGCCCGTGCCGGCTCACTCGATACCGAGGACCGTCGAGAACAGCCGGTAGAGCCCGAACCCGATCCCGACCGAACTCGACAGCGTGAGCAGCCAGAAGCCGATCGTCACGACGATCTTTCGCCGGGAGACGCCCGCGGTGCCGGCGGCCAGTCCGCCGCCGATCACCCCGGAGATGATGATGTTGTTGAACGAGATCGGGATGCCGAGCGCGATCGCCGCCTGCGCGATGACGAACCCCGGGACGAGCGCCGCGATCGAGCGGCGCACCCCCAGCTGTGCGTACTCACGGGAGGTCGCCTGAAGGAGCCGCGGAGCGCCCATCCACGCCCCCGCGAGGATACCCGACGCCCCGACGGCCAGCAGCACGATCCCCGGCAGGCCGAGTTCGACGCCGTAGAGGGCTTCGAGCGGTCCCGTCGCGAGCCCGACCTGGCTCCCACCACTGCTGAACGCGACGATCGCCCCGAGGACGAGGAGAAACGTCCGGATCCCCCGATCGACCGACGCGGACACCCGTCGGTGGACGAACCGGAAGCCGATTCCGGCGAAGACGAGGGTGACGACGACGATCGAGGGGTCGACACCGACGACCTCCGGGCTCCCCAGTGCGTGTGAGACGAACTCCGCGACCGACCCCTGTGCGCGCTCGGGGTGGGGGATCACGCCGAGGCGGATGTGCGCGAGGATGGCCGCGACGATCGCCGCCAGCAGGGGGACGCCGACGGTCTCGGGGATGTCGTCCCTGCGGAGGAGCGTCGCGGTGACGTAGGCGATGCCTCCCGACGTCGGCGGGACGAGCAGCCAGAACGTCCCGATACGTCGGTAGGTATCGAACGCCGGATCGCCGCCGAGCGAGAGGCCGACGCCGACCATCGCACCGGTCGTCGCGAAGGCCGCCGGCACCGGATAGCCGGTGTAGACGCCGAACGTCATGAACGATGCCGCGACCAGCAGCCCCGCCGTCGCGGCGAGCGGCGTGATCGTGGGACCCAGGATGAGGTCCGCACCGACCGTCTCGGAGATGCTCCCTCCCTGTGTGAGTGCGCCGGCCGCCGCGAGGATCCCGATCAGGAACGCCGCCCGCATCGTCGAGACGGCGTTCGCACCGATCGCCGGCGCGAACGGTGGCGAGTTGCTGTTCGCGCCGAGCGACCACGCCATGAACAGGCAGGTCGCCGTCGCGAGGCCGACGAGGAGCCAAAACGCTGCCGTCACGACCGTCTCCGGAGCGGTCCGCGTCGTCCGACCCCGGGTCCGTCGTCCGGGACCGACCGGCCTCCCACTCGAGCGTTCATCGGGAGGTGTTCACGGGCGACCCGTGAATACCCTCGGGTCCGACCGACGACGACCCCCCTCCGGATCGTGGCCCTCCCACCGACAGTGGAGAACGCGACAGCGGGCCGCGTTCCCGTCCCGGGCGAGCAGTCGAACGGTTGCGCCGGGTCCGAGTCCTCGCGGTCGGATCGGGGCCGCCTGACCGGTCGGTACCGGCCTCGATCAGTAGACCGAAACGCCGTCGAACCGGCCGTCGTAGGCGATCTGACTCGGGTGTGTCGGTTCGGTGCTGGAGAGCAACAGCCGATCGACCTTCCCCCAGGAGTTCTCCCAGCCGAGGTGTGAGAACTCCGTCGCGCGCCGGAGGCGGTGGCCCACTCCACCGCGGTGGACGATCTGTCGTGGGATCCGGTCGGAGAGCGCCGAGAGCAGTTCGGCCTCGTCGGAGAAGCTCTCGGGAAAGCGCGTCCAGACCTCGCCGACCGTCCCCCGGAGGTGAGCGTACGAGGAGCCGAAGCCGGGGATATCGAGGCGCGTCGCGATGTCCAGTGCGCGGCGGTTGTGTCGTGCCCAGTGTTTCGGGTTGTAGACCTCGACCGCGTCGATCAGGTCGTGATACC
>SKXI01000468.1 GCA_007128515.1 Halococcaceae archaeon
CACGACGTGGCGAGCCGGGCCGGCGAGGAGTTCGAGAGCGAGCTGACCGACGAGGCCGGCTTCACGTTCGAGCACGCCTTCGAGTCCGAGGGGACGATCTCGGCCTACGTCTGTACACCCCACGAGGCCCAGGGGAAGAAGGGCGTCGTCGTCACCGACGGGGAGGAGATCGAACAGCCACCCGACCTCGACGGAGAGGACGACGAGGCCGAAGACGAGGAAGACGAGGAAGGGCTGACCACCGACCCCGACGAGGACGACTTCGTCGACATGACCGGCGAGGAGACCGTCGAGGTCGAGACGCGCCAGGGCGACGACGGCGAGCCCCAGTTCCTCTTCGACCCGCCGTTCGTCCGGGTCGACGAGGGGACGACCGTCCGGTGGATCAACACCGACGGCGTCTTCCACACGGTCACCGCGAGCGAGTCGCTCGACGGCCGGAGCCCGAGCGGAGAGTTCGACGAGACGCTCTCGAGCACGGGCGACACCTTCGAGTGGACGGCCGACGAGCCGGGCAGACAGGACTACTACTGCGCGCCGCACGTCGGGTTCATGTTCGGCTCGATCGACGTCGTCTGACCCGACGAGGACCGGGTCGGACAGCCCTTTCCTCGCGGTAACGCGGTGACCTGTCCCTCAGCGAACGC
The DNA here is from genome assembly GCA_007128515.1 of Halococcaceae archaeon. Taxonomy (GTDB): domain Archaea; phylum Halobacteriota; class Halobacteria; order Halobacteriales; family Halalkalicoccaceae; genus Natronorarus. The sequence continues at coordinate 648 of SKXI01000468.1, forward strand.
TTATGTGGCGGGCGTTCGTATCGTCTGATGGCGTTCGACACGCCACCGAAAGAAGCCGACGACGGATGTGGTTCCGAGGTGTCCGATCGAGCGGGCATCATCTGATCCAGCGGACCAACGTCGATCGCGGCCACCCCCCTTCGCCACGTCGGGACCCATCCGACCGTACCCCCGATGGTCCCCGTTCGACCGTCACCACGACCACGAGAGACGGTCGGCTTCGTTTCGCCGTTCTCACACCGGAGTCGGCGGACGACGCTAGACACGTAGGTATCGGTTATTTGAATCGACGGCACGACGGACGGCGGTGTTCCCCCTGCCGTGTCCGTTCCCTCCCCAGGTCGACACGACCGCCGATAGTAGCGGTGACACGGGCGGTCCACGCTCCGTGAGTCCGTCACGAAACGGTGGTGCCGTTCGAGAGATCACCACGCACTCGCAAGCGCCCTCGCGTCGCCCGAACCGACGAACGACGCTCACTGCGGGTGGTACGAGGTGCTTCCGAGGGCACCCGTCACTTCGGGGTGACGACGGTTTCACACGAGGAGCACTCGGCGTATGCGCCACACGGTCCGTCCGAGCGCTCGTCGGAGACGGGTTCGTCCCTCGCACGGATCCCGCTACAGCCAGGACGGACACCGGCGTGCGTGTGATCGTTCGTCGCCCACGACGATGGTCGTGGATTCCGACTCGGAGTCGGTACGGATCGGACGGACCGTTTCGCCCGATCTACAGGGCGCGACGGGCAAGGAGGGGCCGGTCGGCTCGGCACCTCGTGTCCCGTTCGGTCGTAGGATCCCGGTTATCCGTTCCCTTCGCACGCGAGACCCTCCTCGCGGAGGCGTCGGTCACGGTCGGAGTCGATCCGGAGTTCCGGGACGCCGGTCGGAACGCCGTCGGCGTCGACGGCGACGAAGACGAAACACGACTCGGTCGTCGTCTCCCGCTCGCCGGTGCGCGGCCGTTCCCGGGACGCCCGCAGTCGGACCTTGGCGCTGGTCTCACCGGCGTCGTAGACGTACGACTCGATGACGACCGTGTCGCCGCGCGGGACCGGCCTGCGGAACGTCATCGCCTCGATCGCGGCGGTGACACAGGTCTCGCTCGCAAAGCGCATCGCGGACATCGCCCCGATCTCGTCCATCCACTTCATCACGTTGCCCCCGTGGACGGTCTCGTAGTTGTTGGTGTGGTTCGGCTGGACCCGTGCCCGGTTCTCGATGTAGGTGTCCGTCGGCGTCGGCATGCTCCCCGGTCGAACGGAGGCGGCATAAGCCGTTCGCGCGGTTGCAGTCCGAGCGACGAAGCGATCGGGGTCGCGGACACAATACCCGGCGAGATCCAGGGTACGGGTGCGATCGCGGAGCCGGCCCGACCGCCCGGACGTGAGCCGGGAAGACGCGAGGAGGCAGTAGGGTTTTGACCCCGGGCCCGGTAGATCGACCGGGTGATTCGAATGGAGACATACGACGAGTGGACCGAGACACAGGAGACGGCGACCGTCACCGTGGACGGCCACGACCTGCAGGTCGCGTACACCGACGCCGGTGCGGGCGATCCGGTCGTCTTCCTCCACGGGATCCCGACGAACTCCTTTCTCTGGCGCGAGGTCGTCCCGGCGGTCGCCGAGGACCACCGCGCGATCGCGCCGGACATGCTGGGCTACGGGAACTCGTCGATGGACGGCGGGTTCGACCGGTCGCTGCGCGCCCAGGAGCGGATGATCGAGGGGCTGTTCGAGGCGCTCGACCTCGACCGGGTGACACTGGTCGGTCACGACCTCGGCGGCGGTGTCTTCCTCCGGTACGCAGCGCACGACCCCGAGTCGGTCGACCGGCTGGTGCTCTCGAACTCGGTGGCCTACGACTCCTGGCCGATCGGGCTGATCACGGACCTCGGCCTGCCGGAGACCGCCCGCGAGACGAGCCCAGAGGAACTCCGGACGATGCTGCTCGACCTGTTCGAGGGGACCCTCGCGGACGACGATCCGGACGAGGCGTTCCTCGAGGGGATGGCGACGCCGTGGCTCTCGGAGGAGGGCGTGACGTCGCTCGTCCGCAACGCGGTCTCCACGAACACCAACCACACGACTGAGATCGACCCGAGCGACGTCACCGCCGACACGCTGTTGCTGTGGGGCGCCGACGACGAGTTCCAGTCGATCGAGTGGGCCGAGCGCCTCGAGGAGGAGATCGAGGATGCGACGCTCGTCCCGATCGAGGACGCGAACCACTGGGTGGTCGAGGACCGACCCGAGACCTACCGGAACGAACTCCTCGCGTTCCTCGAGGACGGGTAGGACTCCGCCACGGAGCGCGGATCGCTCGCGGGCCGGTCCGTCGCGATCGGGTCGGTCCGG
>SKXI01000399.1 GCA_007128515.1 Halococcaceae archaeon
AGTGGAGCTTCGAGGAGTACAGGAACTACAGCCCCGAGCGGATGGTCCGAGACCTCTTCGTCGACGGACCGGTCGACATGGCGATCTTCCAGTCGACGTACCTCACCGACTTCTACGAGGAGGGTTCAACACGGCCGAGCAGAACGCGGTGCTCGCCGAGGAGTATCCCGAGCGGTTCATCGTGAACGGGACGTTCGACCCGCGCGACGGCGAGGAGGGCCTCGAGTACCTGGAGGAACTCGACGACCGGTTCGACCTGCAGGGGGTCAAAGTCTACACGGCCGAGTGGCGCGGCGAGTCGAAGGGCTGGCGTCTCGACGACCCGGAGAGCTTCGAGTTCCTGGAGAAGTGTGAAGACCTCGGCATCGAGAACGTCCACCCCCACAAGGGGCCGACGATCCGGCCACTGAACATGGACGCCTTCGACGTCACCGACGTGGACGACGCGGCTTCCTCGTTTCCGGAGCTGAACTTCGTCGTCGAACACGTCGGGCTGCCCCGGCTCGACGACTTCTGCTGGATCGGCACACAGGAGCCGAACGTCTACGGCGGGCTCGCGGTCGCCGCCCCGTTCGCACGCACCCGCCCACGGAAGTTCGGGGAGATCCTCGGCGAGCTGCTGTACTGGCTCGGCGAGGACAAGCTGCTCTTCGGCTCCGACTACGCCATCTGGGAGCCCGACTGGCTCGTCCCCGAGGTGATGAACTTCGAGTTCACCGCCGACGAGCGCGCGGAGTACGGCGTCGAGTGGGACGTAGAGGCAAAGCGGAAGGTGATGGGCGAGAACGCCGCCGAACTCTACGACATCGACATCGACGAGCGGATGGGGACGCTCGCCGACGACGAGATCAGCCGCGAGTTCGGTCTCGGCAGCCAGTACGAGGCGGTGGCGGACGACTGAGATGGCGGGAACGGAGGACACGTCCGCGGCGGCCGTCAGGGAGCGCGTCCGCCGGGTGACCGACCCCGAACTCGACCGGTCGATCGTCGACCTGGAGTACCTCACGGAGTGCCGAGTGGAGGGGACGCACGCCTCCCTCACGCTCCGACTCCCGACCGCGTGGTGCTCGCCCGCGTTCGCCTGGATGATGGTCGTCGACGCGCGCGAGGAGGCACGCTCGGCGCCGGGGATCGAGACCGCCCGCGTCGAACTCGTCGATCACATGCACGCCGAGGAGATCACCCACGGGGTGAACGAGGGTCTCGCGTTCGAGACGGCCTTCGACGAGGCGGAGGGTGGCATCGACGACCTCAGACGGGAGCTCCTCGAGAAGGCACGCCTCGCCCGCCAGTACGACGCGGTGCGCACGCTTCGGGAGGCCGGGCTGGACGACGCGGCCCTCGCCACGCTCACCCCCGAGGGGATCGAGTTCGACGGCGACAGGGCGCTCGTCCCCGTCGACGACGCGCTCGTCGTCTGCACGGAGCGAGAGCCGATCGATCTGTACCTCGACCGGGCGGAGCGTCTCGGCCTGCTCGAGCCGGGACGGCCCGCCTTCCGGGACCACGAGGGCGAACCGATCGAGGCCGAGGAGTTCGAGCTGGTACAGCGACGGGCGCGCCTCGCCCGGACGAACATCAGCGGCCAGGCCGGGATCTGTGCGGGACTCCACGAGTCGCGCCAGGCCGCAGTCGAGCAGTAACGGCGACCGGGTGCCGACCGGAGCGCCTTAGCCGATCGAACCCCTCCGGATACCCATGACAGAGACGGAACTGGCGACGTTCGGTGGCGGCTGTTTCTGGTGTATCGAAGCGCCCTTCGAGGAGCTCCGCGGCGTCGAGTCGGTCACCTCCGGCTACGCCGGCGGCCACGTCGAAGACCCCACCTACGAGGCGGTCTGTCGTGGCGAGACGGGTCACGCGGAAGTCGTTCAGGTCGCGTACGATCCCGACGTGATCGGCTACGACGAGCTGCTCGAGGTCTTCTTCACCGTCCACGATCCAACGCAGCTGAACCGACAGGGTCCGGACGTCGGCTCGCAGTACCGGTCCGCGATCTTCTCACACGGCGAAGCCCAGCGAGAGGCCGCCGAGACGTTCGTCGAGGTGCTCGAGGACGAGGGCGCCTACGACGACCCGATCGTCACGGAGATCGAACCGCTCGACACCTTCTACGAGGCCGAGGCACACCACCAGGACTTCTTCGAGAAGAACCCGAACCAAGCGTACTGCCGGATGCACATCCCGCCGAAACTGGAGAAAGTCAGGGAGAAGTTCGCGGAGAAGGTCGAGCACGTATAGGCTGTCTTCGTCGCGAGGCCCGTTTTCTCCTCGATGTAGCGCCGATGACTCATAGGGATCATCGTAGCCACCCGGATCTCCCAGGCTCTCACGCCACCGACGTCGCTCGGTTCGCCTTCGAGGAAGTATGAACTCCTACGATGATCCCTATCACCAGCTCCAGTATCACCGATATGTCGATCAGGTGAATACGAGTCTCGAAGAGCTCTGTCGCAGACGGATGGTGTCCGACACCGACCGGTGAAGGTAGCGCCTCTCCTCACTCGGCTTCCGTCGGGCGCGTATGAATCGTGAGAACCGGGATCTCCGAGAGTCGGACCACCTTTTCCGTAACGCTCCCGAGGAGATACCGGCCGAGCCCGGTTCGACCGTGGGTCCCCATCACGATGAGATCGATATCGTTCGTCTCGGCGTAGTCGATGATCTCCCGAAACGGAACCCCCTCTCGAACGTCCGTGATCGCCACGAGTCCGTTCGCTTCGGCCAGCTCGGCCAGCTCCGCGACCTGACGTTCTCTCGCCCCCTGCATCACCTCCTGTAGCTCGTCGGTGGACACGCCCTCGTCGCCGGAGCGTAACGGTTTGACGACGGATAGCAGGTGAACGGTCCCATCGTGTTCGGCCGCCACGTCGATTCCGGTCTTCACGGCATCTCGTGCCGCATCGCTTCCGTCCGTCGGGATCAGGATCTGTTCGAACATGCACGAGAGTGGGTAGCAAGGAACAAAACGTTTCCCAGCCGGTCCGCTGCTCGCGAG
>SKXI01000248.1 GCA_007128515.1 Halococcaceae archaeon
CGGCGGTCTCACCCTCGGCCTCGCCGGCTGTCTGGAGACGCTCGGGTTCGAACGTCGCTCCGCCTGGGAGGAGCCACCGATCGTCGAGGACCGACCCGACGCGGCCTACGTCCCCGCCTCGATCGAGGAGATGGGTGTCTACGGCATCGCCGAGGGCGAGGCGTACGCCGTCGCGCTCGGCTACACGTACCCACACCGCTTCTGGACCGTCACGGGTCGGGACGCGGAACTGGTCGACATCGGCGGTGACGACCAGATCCACCTGATGGTGAGCGTCTGGGACCCGGAGACGGGGGTCGTCCTGCCCACCGAGGCCGAACTCGTGATCGAGGACGACGCCGGGGGCCGGATCGGCGAGTGGTTCCTCTGGCCGATGCTCTCCCAGGAGATGGGCTTTCACTACGGTGACAACGCCTCCTTCGCCGACGACGGCGAGTACACCGCACGGCTCAGACTCGGCTCGCTCGCGGTCGAGCGCCGCGGCGGGTTCGAGGGTCGCTTCGAGGAGGGCGAGACGATCGAGATCCCCTTCGAGTTCGATTCCTCGGAGGTCTACGACCTCGGGTTCGAGCTGATCGAGGAGGGGCGACGGGGCGAACCTGGCGAGGTCGAGCCGATGCACGATCACGGGGATCACGAGGATCACGGGGATCACGACGGTCAGGATCACCACGACGAGCATAGCGACCACGACGACAACGACCACGGCGAGCACGCCGAGATCCCGGTCTCGGTGCTTCCCGACGTGGACGTGATGCCGGGGGAGCACCTCGGCGAGGGCGAAAGCGGCGACGCGCGCTTCGACGCGCTGTTCGACGACGGCTACCTCGCGGTCTCGGTTCGCACGCCGCACAACGGCTACGTGATCCCGTTGATGAGCCTCTCGCTCGCCGTCGAGCGCGACGGCGAGACGGTCGTCGAGACCGAGCTCGCGGAGGCGATCGGTCCCGAGTTCGGCCACCACTACGGCGTGGGGATCGACGACCTCGAGTCTGGCGACCGTCTCACCGTCTCGGTGGACGCCCCGCCACAGGTCTCGCGTCACGACGGCTACGAGACGGCCTTCCTGGAGATGGAGCCGGTCGAGTTCGAGCTTTAGACGCCGAGTGCGACCCAGAGCTGTCCGATCCCGGCGAGCACGAGGGCCGCTCCGGAGAGCCGGATCGCCCGGTCGGCGTAGCCAGCGACCTGCGAGCCGAGGTCGTGGCCGACGGCGACGACCGTCGTCGCCGCGAGCATCAACAGCGCGAACGACCCCGCGTAGGTCGCGAGCACGGCGAGGGTTTCCGCCGTCGGAAGCGTGAGCGACTGGACGACGACCGCGAGGAAGAGCGGGGCGACGCAGCCTGCCGCGGCGAGCGCGTAGAGCGCGCCGAAGAGGCCGAAGCCGACCACCGACGAGCGCCGTCGTGGGAGGAGGACGTGGAATCGGGGACCGCGGTCGACCAGGAGCAGTGCCCCGAAGAGCACGAGCAGGAGACCGACGGCGAGTTCGAGCGCGTGGAGATAGGGAGCCAGCGCAACGCCGACGACGACGGCGACGACCGCGAGGACGGCGAAGACCACGAGAACGCCCACGGCAGCGGCGACGCCACGGCCGAGCACCCCCGACAACGGCGGCGAGCGCTCGCCCGTCGCGGCGACGTAGTAGCCGACGTATCCGGGGAGGAGCGCGTACGCACACGGCGAGAAGAACGTGGCAACGCCCGCTCCGGCGGCGAGCGCGAGCGCGCTCGAGGCCCCGATCATCCGGCGTCGTCGATCCAGCTGCGGAGGTCGTCGGCGCTCTTCCGGCCCGTCTCCGTACGCGAGAGGCGGTTCTCCGCGTCGAGGACGACCGTCGTCGGCGTGACGCTCACGTCGAACACCCTGGTGAGGTCGAGGTCGGCGTCGAGGCCGACCGGCCAGTTCCCCCCGTTCTCCTCCCACCACGCGACGACGTCCGCACGCGTCGTCGTCTCGCCGATAGGCTCGTTCGTGACCGAGACGAACTGCACGTCCGGGCGCTCCGCACGGACCTCCGAGAGCGTCGGCATCATCGACTGGCAGGTCCCACACCAGGTCGCGAAGAACTCGAGTAGCGTCACCTCGCCCGGGGTGGGCACCGCGAGGGCGTCGGCGTCGCTCCCCGGCGCGTCGAGCGTCTCGACCGTGACCGGGTCGATCCGCTCGTCGTCCGATCCGAGCGCTCCCGAGGCGTACGCCGCACCCGCACCGAGCACGCCGAGGCCGACGGCGCCGGCGAGCAGCTCCCGTCGCCTCACGCCATCGCCTCCCGCACCGCGTCGAGGTCGTCGAGGACGTCTGTCGGGGCCGGTGGCGGGCCGGTGTACGCCCGCTCGACGTAGCCGTCTCGGTTCACCAGCAACAGGAGGTTGGCGTGGACGAACGAGGTCTCCTCCCCGGCGTTGTCGTCGTGATCGTGGTCGTCCTCGTCGTGGGACTCGTGATCTCCCTCTCCGTGATCGTCGTGAGCGCCCTCCGCCTCCTCCAGCGGAACCTCCTCGAACGGCACGCCGAACGTGTCCGTTACGACCTCCTCGGCCTCTTCTGGACCGTCCGGCCGGAGGAACTGCCAGTTCTCCTCGACGCTCGCCCCGTTCGCCTCGCCGAACGCCCGGAGCACGTCACTCTCGTCGTGTTCCGGATCGAACGTGATCGGGAGCAGCGCCACCTCCCCCGAGAACCCCTCCTCCGCGGCGCGAGCCTGCACCTGCGCGAGGCTCGCGGTCAGCGAGTGACACGGCCCCGGACAGCGGGTGAAGACGAAGGTGAGCAGACTCTCGCGCTCGCCGACGAACGCGGTCGTGCTCACCTCGCGGTCGTGCAGTGGGGAGGGTACCGTTACCTCGGGGAGCTTCTCGCCGTGGGCGGGGTAGGGATACGCCTCGCTGTCGGCGCTCTGTCCCTCCGGCCGCGAGAGCACCGTCGGCGAGTCGTCGCCGAGACAGCCCGCGAGCGCGAGTCCGCCGGCCGTCGCGACCGAGGCGAGGTA
>SKXI01000447.1 GCA_007128515.1 Halococcaceae archaeon
GTGGCACCGTCCTCGTCGTCTACGTCATCGTCGTCCCCTTCGTCGACCTCGTCCTCCTCGTCCCCTTCGTCGACCTCCCCGTCGTCGACCTCTCCGTCGTCCTCGTCCGGCATGGGCGTCGCCTCCTCGGCGCCGAACTCGACGTCGATCCCCGCCCGGATCCGCTCGTCGGGCGCCTCGAGCACGCCGAGACGGTGGAGCGCCTCCTGGAGCGTGACGACCGCGATGTCGCGCTCTATGGCCTCCTCGATGACGAATCGAATGCGCTCTTCGGGGAGCGTCTCGTGGTTCGTGTGGCCCGCGAGGATCCCGAAATCGGGGTCGGTCGCGACCGTGTCGAGGACGGCCAGCACCCGATCGTCGTCCATCGAGTCGGTCTCCATGTAGCCCCGCGTCAGCGAGAGGGGATCGGGATCGAACTCCTGGTTCAACGGCCCCCTGCCCGGCCTGCCGTTCGGGATCGCGTCGTAGTAGCTCGGGACGATGTTCCCGACGCCCTCGACCCAGTCGTAGGTGTGGACGTAGCCGTTCACGGCGCCGCCTTCCTCCGAGAGCCACCCCTCGAGGATCGACCGCGACTCCGAGAGCACCTCCTCGGTGAACGCGTCGGTGTACCGGACGACCGCGTCCGACGAGACCGACTCCTCGATCCCGGAGTCGAGGAGCAGGTACCGCTCGTCGTCGTTCTCCCGCTCGCGCCCCGAGACGGTCGCCTCGATCCGGTCGTCGCCGTCGATGAAGACGAGCGGTTCGCCGGGAAACCGCCCCTGCAGGTCGCTCCTGACCGGGATCCGCGTCTCGCCGGCGTCGACGCTCCCTTCGAGGGGGACCTCCCCGAGCAGGCGGTGTTCGAGCGTGTGGCTCATCACCTCCCAGCCGTCGGCGTGCATCGCCCGCAGGTGTCCCGGTAGGAGCCACTCGTCCGATCCGCCCTCCATCAGCCCCGGACAGGCCGCGATACAGCCAGGAACGTCGTACTCCCGATGGACGGGATACGCCTTCGAGTAGTCCTCGGCCGGGCTGTCGTCGTAGACGAGCACGAGCAGTCCCGCCGGATCGTCGGCAGCGGTCGTCGGTCGAGAGCCCCCCGTCAGCCCGACGCCCACCCCGAACCCCGCAGCTCCGAGCCCCGTCGCCCGGACGAACCGCCGCCTCGTCGTTCGCGTGCCGTGTGCCTCCATGCCACGGAGAGAGAACCGACGGAAATACTTATTGTTCTAGTAATACCCTCGCCGGACTGTCTCGTGTGCCTAGCTGTCCGACCGATACGGTCCGGGTGGGGGCGAGTCGGGGCGGTCCCGCTCGCGGTGATCATCGCCGAGCGGTTCGACTACGAGGAGGGCGATCCGGGCCGGCGAGTCACACGGGCGGTCGTGTCTGATCGCCGGTGATCGCCGACCAGTACTGGCGAGCACCGGGTGCGAGACGACGACCGTCCGTATCAGGAGCGTTCGATCGTGTGGTCGCAGACGGGACAGGTCCGTCCGTCGCCGCTCGCCTCGAAGGTGGATTTCCCGCCCGTCCACTCGCAGTGGGGACACGTCAGGACGTTCGTAACCATGTTTCGAGACGACAGCCCAGTCGGTGTCAATCTGTCGTATGCACGCTCGGGTCGAATCAGTATACCCCGGAGGTGTATGAGGAGTTGGGAGGGATCGTACCTGTATAATCATCCTCGATGGCGGTTCGTCAGGGCGACCGACCCCACCTCGCGGTCGGTCGTCGGAACGGGTTTGACCCGCGCGTCCCAATCCGGGGTATGTTCACCGGGATCGTCGAGGAGCGGGGCGTGGTGCGCGAGGTCACCCACGACGAGGGCGGAAGGCGCCTCTGGATCGACTGCTCGTTCGCCGACGCGCTCCGCGGTGGTGAGAGCGTGAGCGTGAACGGAGCGTGTCTCACCGTCGAGCGAACGGACGCCGCGGGCTTTTCGGTGTTCCTCGCGGCCGAGACGGTCGGGCGGACCTATCTCGGGGAGGTCGAAGAGGGAGAGGGAGTGAACCTCGAACGGGCGATGACGGCCGACGGACGGTTCGACGGGCACGTGGTCCAGGGTCACGTCGACGCGACCGCTCGCGTCGAGTCGGTCGAGCGGGTGGGCGAGGACTGGCAGTTCACCTTCTCGCTGCCCGCGACACTCGCACGGTACGTCGTCGAGAAGGGCTCGATCACGGTCGACGGTATCAGCCTCACGGTCGCCGATCTCGGCACCGAGACGTTCTCCGTGGCGATCATCCCGACGACCTACGAGGTGACGACGTTGTCGGCGAAATCGGCGGGCGATCCGGTCCACCTCGAAGTGGACGTGATCGCGAAGTACGTCGAGTCCGTGACCGAACCGTACGCCGACGGACCGACGACCGTCGACCGGTGAGGTCGTCCCCGCGCTTCGATCGAGGGGGACGCCACCGCCCAGGGGGTCGGATTCCGGCCGGCAGCGAGTGACGATCCGTCACCCGTTGCAAGGTCGGCATCGTCTGCACGACCGATACCGACTGGAGCGGCGATACCGACTGCCGGAACTTCACTAGTTGCGTACATCACCTCCCGAACGGTATCTCCCCTCGCGGGGGCGAGGACGAACCGACCCCTCGCGAGGAGAGACCGAACCCATGACACAGAGTTACGACCGGACGATCAGCGACATCGAGGAGACGCTCGGAACCGTTCCGGGTTTTCTCGAGGCGCTGCCCGTAGAGGACCTGACCAACGAGTGGCCGACGTTCAAGAAGTATCTCGTCGCCGAGACCGAGATCCCGCCGAAGTACCGCGAGTTCATCGGCCTCGCGGTCGCCGCGAACACCGGCTGTCCGTACTGCTCGCACTTCCACCGGGGGGCGGCCCAGCTACACGGTGCCACCGAGGAGGAACTCGCGGAGCTATCGTTCCTCGCGAGCTACACGGCACGCTACAGCGCGATGCTCCACGCCCAGGAGTACGACCTCGAGACGTTCAAAGAGGAGACTGCACAGATAGCCGA
>SKXI01000172.1 GCA_007128515.1 Halococcaceae archaeon
GGGCACCGACTCGACCTCGTCCTCGATGGCGGCCGCCCACTGGTCGGCACGCTCCTCGATCGCCTCGCGGTCGGTCTCCCAGGAGTCGCGCAGCCCCTGAAGCAGTTCGAGGAACCCGGGCATCCCTCTCCGTGGCTCCTTCGGGAAGTACGTCCCCACGTAGAACGGGCGGCCGTCGGGGGTGAGCCAGGCCGACAGCGGCCAGCCGCCGCGCTGGGTCACTAGCTGACAGATCGTCATGTAGAGGCTGTCGACGTCGGGTCGTTCCTCCCGATCGACCTTGATCGGGACGAACCCCTCGTTCAGGGCACGGGCGACCTCGTCGTCCGCGAAGCTCTCGTCTTCCATCACGTGACACCAGTGACAGGCGGCGTAGCCGATCGAGAGGAAGATCGGGGCGTCGTGCTCGCGGGCGAGCGCCAGGGCCTCGTCGTCCCAGGGCTGCCAGTTGACCGGGTTGTCAGCGTGCTGGAGCAGGTAGGGGCTGGCCTCCTCGTCGAGGCGGTTTCGATCGGCGATCGTCATGGGCAGGCTACGGGAGCCAGCCCCTTAGCACGTCTGCCGGGGAGCCGCCCCCCTCGCCGGGAACGTGTCGGGGGAAGTGATAAGCCCCACCGTTCCCAGGGGTCGACTAACGAATGTCCCTTCTCGAGCTCATCACCGGCGTGGAAGCACACGAACAGACGCTCACGGTGTTCAACGTCGACGAGGCGACCGTCGAGGCGCTTCGCGAGCGGTTTCGCGACCGCAACATCGTCGTGCGGTCGGGGACGGCCGAGGGCGGCCCGGAGGCGTTTGCGGTGCTCGAACGCGACGGCGAGTTCGTCACCGGTACGGGCGTCCCCGCGATGCTCGACGAGGGCGAGGAGTTCTCCCCGGCGTTCGACCCCGAGAGCTACCGCCCGATCCTCGACGAGCTCGACGGCACCGTCTTCACCTCCTACTCGATGCGGCAGATGATCGCCGCCTCGCGGGAGATCGAGGACCGGGCCTGGCGGATCGGGAGCGGTGAACTCCACTCGGGCTTCCAGCGCGTCTCGATCCTCGAACGCACCCTCGACGTCTACGAACGGCTCGGCGAGCGCGAGGGCCTGACCGTCCACGGCTACGCGAGCCGCGACACGGAGCCGCCGCGACAGGACTCGTTCACCCTCCACCTGGAGGACGTCGACGAGATCGAGCGGAGCTGGTTCGTCGCCTACGACGGCGGCGGCATCGACGAGAACAAGTGTGCACTGCTCGCCGAGGAGCGCGAGCCGCGGGAGTTCTACGGCTTCTGGACGTACGACCCGGGAACGGTCGACTACATCGTCGACCACCTGAAACGGAGCTACCTCCACTTGGAGACGGACGGTGGCGGGGAAGAGCGGGGAGGAACCACCGGGTAGAAGGCAACCGTTATAGGTCGAGAGGGGCCTCTCCCGGTATGTCAGAGACGGTGCTTCTGGTCGGGGGCGGCGGCCGCGAACACGCCATCGCGCGAGCGCTCGCCGACGACGTGACGCTCTACGCCTGTGCGGGCAACCGGAACCCCGGGATCGCACGACTCGCGGCGGGCGTCGAGACGCTCGACGAGACCCACCCGAACGCCGTCGTCACCTACGCCGAGGAGGTCGGCGCCACGCTCGCTGTCGTCGGTCCCGAGGCGCCGCTGGCCGCCGGCGTCGCCGACGCGCTCACGCAGGCGGGCATCTACGCCTTCGGGCCGAGCGCGGAGGCCGCACGGATCGAGACGGACAAGGCGTACCAGCGGCGGTTCATGCGCGAACACGGGATCCCCGGCTGTCCCGAGTTCGAGACGTTCGAGTCGATGGAGGACGCCTGTGCCTACATCGACGGGTACGACGGCGACCTCGCGGTGAAACCGGCAGGCCTGACTGGAGGGAAGGGCGTGAAGGTGATCGGCGACCAGGTGAGTAGGGAAGAGGCGAAGGCGTACCTACGGGAGCGCGAGTACGATCGCGTCGTCCTGGAAGAACGGCTCGTCGGCGAGGAGTTCACCGTCCAGGCGTTCGTCGCGAACGGCTCCGTGCGGGTCACCCCCGCGGTCCAGGACCACAAACGCGCCTACGAGGGCGACGAGGGACCCAACACCGGGGGGATGGGAAGCTACAGCGACGCCTCGCTCGCGCTCCCGTTCATGACCGACGAGGAGTACCGGGAGGCGGTCTCGATCCTCGAGGCGACCGTCGACGCCCTCCCCGAGTACACTGGCGTGCTCTACGGCCAGTTCATGCTCACCGCCGACGGCGTGACGGTGATAGAGTACAACGCCCGCTTCGGCGACCCGGAGGCGATGAACGTCCTCCCCGTGCTGAACACTCCATTTGTAAACGTGCTCACCGCCGCCCGCGACGGGGAGCCGCTGCCGAAGCTCTCGTTCTCGCCGCGAGCGACCGTCTGCAAGTACGCGGTGCCCGAGGGCTACCCGACCGATCCCGCGGGGGGGACGCGGATCGAGGTCGACGAGGAGAGCGTCGGCGAGGCGCTGCTCTTCTACGCCAGCGTGGACGAGCGCGAGGACGGGATCTACACGACGACCTCGCGGTCGTTCGCGGTCGTCGGGATCGCGGAGACGGTCGCCGAGGCGGAGGGGATCGCCGAGGAGGCACTCGCGGCGGCCGGCGACGGGGTTCGGGTGCGCCACGACATCGGGACGGAGGCGCTCGTGCGCTCTCGGATCGACCACGTGAACGAACTCCGCGGGGAGTAGCGTCGGCCTGTGCAAGGACAACGACGAGCGGGGTCGAACCGGTCGTTCGTCCATGGACGATCACGGACGCACACGCGAGGAGTCGCCGTGGCTCTCGACGACCGACGGCCCACGCTACCCGCCGCTCGACGGTGACCGGACGGTCGACGTCGCGGTGATCGGCGCCGGGATCGCGGGGCTGGCGACAGCGGTTCACCTCGCCGAGGGGGAGCAGACGGTCGCGGTGATCGAACGCGACCGGGTTGGCGGGGCGGTGACGGGCCACACCACCGCGAAGGTCACCTCCCAGCACGGGCTGACGTACCACCGACTGCTCGGGACGGTGGGCGAAGCCCGCGCACGCCAGTACGCGACGGCCAATCAGCGGGCGCTCGAGGAGGTCGCCGACCGGAGCGGCGGGTTCGACGCCGAGTTCGAGCGCGCGTCGGCCTACGTCTACGCGGACGGAGCGGACGACCGCGAGCAGGTCCGCGAGGAGGCGCGGGCGGCGAAGCGCCTCGGGCTTCCGGCGACGTTCGTCGGGGGCGAGGCGATCGACCTACCGTACGAGACGGCGGGCGCGGTCCGCTTTACCGAGCAAGGTCAGTTCCACCCGCGGAAGTACGTCCTCGGGCTGGCAGGGAGGGTGAAAGCGGGGGGCGGCGAGGTGTTCGAGGGGACACGGGCGACGGACATGCGCGTCGGCCAGCCCTGCGAGGTCGGGACCGAGAACGGGACCGTCTCCGCCGACCACGTCGTCTGTGCGACCCACTTCCCGGTCTTCGACCGCGGGGGCTACTTCGCCCGGATGAAGACCAAGCGATCGTACGTCCTGGGAGTGCGGGTCGCGGGCGATAGCCCGAGCGGGATGTACTACAACACCGGCGACCCCTACCGATCGATCCGGACCCACGAGGTCGACGGCGAGGCGCTCGTACTGATCGGCGGGGAGAACCACGAGACGGGTCGGGGCGGTTCGACGACGGAGCGCTACGAACGCCTGGAGGCGTTCGTCCGCACGCACTTCGACGTCGAGGAGGTCGCCTACCGGTGGTCGACACAGGACTACGCCACGTTCGACGGGATCCCCTACATCGGTCGGCTCGGACCTGTCGGGGAGAGCGTCTACGTCGCTACCGGCTTCGGCGGCTGGGGGATGACCGGCGGGGTCGCGGCCGGACGGATCGTCTCCGGGCTGATCCTGCGTGGTGAGCACCCCCAGCGCGAGGTGTTCTCGCCGACCCGGATCGACGGTGAGTCGGCGAAGACGCTCGTGACCCACAACGCGGCGGTCGGCGCGCAGTTCACGGCCGACTGGGCACGCGCGCTCGTCGCAAGTGAGGAGGCGACGTTGCGACCCGGCGAGGGGACAGTGGTGAAGACCGACGACGGGCCTGTCGGCGTCTCGCGGGACGAGTCGGGCGAGGTGAGCGCCGTCTCGGCGGTCTGTCCCCACATGAACTGCGTGCTGCGCTGGAACGACGGCGAGGGTAGCTGGGACTGCCCGTGTCACGGCTCGCGGTTCACCCGCGATGGGAAGGTGCTCGACGGGCCAGCGATCGAGGACCTCCCGCGGCGCGAGGCTCGGGAGAAGTGACGACGTAACCGTACGGCTTCAAGGGGTGGGCCGACTTACGCTGGGACGTGAGCGACGAGACCCCGCCCCGCCACGACCGCGTGACCCGCCACCCGACGTCCGGGCGCGCCAACTCGCTGTGGCACTGGCCCGACGCACGCCACCCCCTCCGCGTCGTCCGGAACTACGTCGCCATCGTGCTCGCGCGCCACTCGCCGAGCCTTCGGCTGAAGAACTCCTTGCTCTCTGCGATCGGCGTTTCGCTCGGCGAGGGCGTCTCGTGGGGTCTCGAGTCCACGCCGGACGTCTTCTGGCCGGAGCTGATCAGCGTCGGCGACCACGCGATCGTCGGCTACGACGCGACGATCCTCTGCCACGAGTTCCTCCAGGAGGAGTACCGGACTGGAGAAGTAGAGATCGGCGAACGGGCGATGATCGGGGCCGGTGCGGTGATCCTTCCCGGCGTACGCGTGGGTGCCGGCGCACAGGTCGCCGCGAACTCGCTCGTCGTGGAGGACGTCCCAGCCGGGGCGACCGTCGCTGGCGTGCCCGCGGTGCCCGTCGACCGGCTCACCGACGAGTGATCACCGGAGACGGCGGCTCGCGCCGTCTTCGAACACCGTTCTGTTCGGGACGATGAACTCCTCCCCGTCGCTCTCGATCCGGGTGACGAACAGCTCGACCTCCTGAACGACGCCGGCTCTGTCCCCGATTCTCACGGTATCACCGATGCCGTAGGGCTGGTTGAGAAAGAGGTAGAGTCCGGCGGCCCCGGATGCCAGCAGGTCGCGACAGGCGACCGCGGAGAGGACGACCAGTCCGAAGAAGTACGACCCGAGGAGCACGAGCAGCGCGCCCGTGGCGACGCCGATCTGGCCCAGCGCGATCAGGACGGCGACGTAAATGATGCTGTACTTCACGACGGTCCCGATGAGCGTCACTTCGGGTAGTTTCACGCTCCTGAGCCGTTCGGAGATCACGACGTCCGCCTTGTCGCCGGCGATCACCCCGACCAGGAGGACGAACACCGCGACGAACAGCTGCGGGACGAGGCGGGTGACCTCCTGCCAGAACAGCGTCGGTTCGAGCACGCCGACGATGTAGAGCGCGACGAGTACGCCGACGATGTAGACGAACCAGGAACTCAGTCGGGCGACGACCTCGACGGTCGAACTCCCGAGACCGCTGGCCGTCCGCTCGAACGCCGTCCCCTCGACGGCGTCGTCGACGTTGAGCGCGGTGAGCAGCCGTTCGTTCAGCCGGCCGACGAGGTAGCCGAGCACCAGAAAGACCACGAGCGTTCCGAGCGCGATGACGAGCGGCTGCCGGACGAACGCGAGCACGTCCGCGACGACCGATGCCCCGAGGGTCATCTCAGTACTCCTCCGGGTCGATCTCCAGTACTAACTCCCCTCGTTTGAACCCACGAACCATGCCGTCGCTCTCCGAGAGGACGATCCCCGTCGCGTTCGTGTCACGGGTGATCGCCCCGGCGGCCATGTGACGGGCGCCGAGTCCCTTCGGGATGTCCACGCCCTCCGCAGCGGGTTCGAGATACCGATACGCGGAGACGATCTTCCCCGAGTCGCTGATGACGAACGCCCCGTCGAGCCGGGAGAACTCCTTCAGCATCACGTTCACGATCGGGTCGCCGACGTGGACGTGGGACTTCTCGAACGGGTTGTAGCTGAGCGGCCGCGACTTGTTCATCACGTTGCCCGCGTCGCCGACGACGAACAGCGCGCCCACTGGTTTCCCCTTCTGGCCCTTCTTCCCGAGGTCGATCGCCACCTCGAGGACGTTACGGATGACCCCCGGCTCCGCCCGCGAGTGCATGAACAGGTCGTAGAGCCCCGACCGGAGCGAGTCGTCCGCACGCACCCGGGAGACAGTGTCGATGCCGTCGCCGAAGACGCTCACCGCACAGAGCACCTCGTCGCCCTCCTCGATCAGGTCGTTCTCGACGGCCGCACCGAGGGCGAACTCGATCCGGTCGCGGACGTTCGTGAACGTGAGCGGGACCTCGACGAACCGCTCGGCGCCCACCGTGTTCTCCTCGCCCGCGACGATCGTGGGCGCCCCCTCGATCGATGCGAAGCGCTCGTGGAAGGAGGCAGCGGGGGAGAACAGGACGACCGCGTCGACATCGTCTACGAGACCGGCGAGCAGGTCGGCGACATCACTCATTACCGTATGGAACCCGCCAACGTCGAAAAACGTTGTGGCGTGGCCCTGACGACGGAAATCCCGCGGAGATCACTAGAGGGCGAGAACATCTGTAGCTCCCAGGTAGTATATTCATAATCTACAAATAACTTATCAGAATATAGTGCGCTAGCGTGTGGTTAGGCATACGTTTACAGCCGGGCGGCCGTCGGGCGCGCGACGAATGACACGTCTAAGGGACTCAATAATATTATGCTGAGGGTGTGTATCATCTTTCGTTGGATGGCCCCGCACAGACATCCACACACCAGTACCACTGGCGACATCCACGGGGTCGTCCAACCGTTTCCTGTCATCGGGTAGTGAGCCGACGACCGACGGGTCGACCAGCAAGGGACCGCCTTCTTCGATGAGGATCGCTTCGAGCGATTCGAACGAACCCTGTGGGGGTACGAGCGGGCGGAATGATGCGAACTGGTGGTACTTCGCGGCCGACTATCGATCGAACGCTACACCCGCGAGTGAACGAAGTGAGCGAGCGGTTTTTTATGGCGGGCGAGAGGACACCCGAACTGCAGAGAGGTGCCCGGGACCGGATTCGAATCCTCGTACGATGTTCGCCGCTCACGAGTCGTTCGTGTACCGCTCACGGTTCGCTGCGCTCACCGTTCGCATTCTCGAGGCGCTCACTTCGCTCGCGCCTCGCGATGCGCGGGACCGGATTTGAACCGGAGCAAGACGGTCCGACTCACTCGCATCGCTCGTTCGTCGGCTGCGTCTTGCAGGGTTCAAACCGGTCCTGCTCTTCGCTCACTTCGTTCGCTCATGCGCGGGACCGGATTTGAACCGGCGGACTCCTACGAGACAGCGTCCTAAGCGCTGCGCCGTTTCCTGGCTTGGCTACCCGCGCGCGTCCCCAGCTATCCCCGACCGACCTAAGAACCTGTCGCTGCCCGTCGGTTTAAATCGGATGGCGACGAACTCACGGCGTGTACCGCGCACGGGACCGGATCGACAACGCCGAGTGGGTCGCCGAACTCCACGAGGCGGCCGACCGGCTCGAACTGGGTGAGGAGGCCCGTTCCCGGGCGGAGGACCTCTTTCTGTCCTCGGTTCCCGAGAGCGACCGCTCGAAACGGGCGGTGATCGCGACGAGCCTTTACGCGGCGAGCCTGCTCACCGGAACCCAGCGCTCGCAGACCACGGTCGCCGAGGAGGTCGGGGTCGCTCGGCTGACGATCCAACAGCGGTGGAAACCACTGCTCCGCGAGGCCGGGTTCGAGCCGCCAGACTGGTGATCGCACGGTCCGCCGGCACCCCCCGAGCGCCGAAACCGCGGGAGAACGACGCGCTCCCCGACTCGCAACCGACAGGGTCAGCGCTCGCGCATCAGGCTTCGACCGGCGTGTTCGGGCGTGAGCCGGCCGTGTTCGTCGATCTCGCCTCGGAGGATACGCGTGCTGGAGACGATCTCGCCGTCCTCGGCGAGGACGTGGTCGACGACGACGAGCGTGAGCGGTTCGTCGCCGTTGGCCAGTCTGATCTCGTTGATGTGGCGACCGCCGGCTTTCGTCTCCGGCGAGACGACCAGCGCGTCGAAGCGGGGTTCGGTCGCGATCCCCGTCGGCTCCGAGAGCTCCTGGATCTCGTAGGAGCGGTCGTACCGCTCGGCGAACCCGGAGAGCTCCACCGCGAGCGACTCCCGGCGTTGGTCGAAGCGCCTGACGTATCGCTCTTCGCGCCGGGTCCGCGGGGCGAGTTCGTCGCTCGTGAGTCCCACGGTCACGTCGCCGATCCCGAACGCACGCTCGAACAGCGCGCGGTGTCCGTCGTGGATCGGATCGAACGTCCCCCCCAGCGCGACCTGCATACACCGGGCGATGCGAGCCGCACGCTTAGTGCCTTCGGAACGCGTTACTCCTCGTCCCCGTCCTCCCCGGCCGCGTCCTCTCCGTCCTCACCGTCGACGTTCTCGTCCCCTCGCTCCGCGTCCTCTTCGTCCGGATCGTCCTCGACCGAGATGGTGATCGGCTCGCTCCCGCCGGTCGGCTCCCGCTGGTCGAGGTACCGATCGAGGTTGAACGCGGTGTTGAGTTCGTCCTGCACCTGGCCGATGATCCCGCCGACGAGTTCGCTCGGCGCGATCGCCGTGTACTCGTACGGGTTGTTCCCGGCACCACCGCTCTCGCGCTTCTCCCGGTCGACGACCTCCTCCCCGGTGAGATCCGAGAGCGCCTCCCTGACAGTGCTCGGGTAGAGACCGGTCCCTTCCGCGATCTCCTCGCTCGTCGCCCCCGGCTCCTGGCGCAGGTAGACGTAGATCCGGGCGCGTGTCTCCGTGTCGAGGATCCACGAGAGCAGGTCGATGATACCCTCGTCGAACCCCTCGACCGCACGGTCCGTCCCGCCGAGGCGGTCACGCGGTCGGTCCTCGCTATCCGGCTCGACGATCTCTACCGGGATCTCGTCGCCGTCGTTAGCGTCTGTGTCGTCGGTCATGTCCCTTCTGCGAGGACAGAAGGAGTCGAGGAGTAAAAACCCTCGCTCAGAGCAGCAGCGACCGACAGAGCTCGTCGGCGCCCTCCTCGCGGTGGATTCGCCGCTGTCTCGCCGCGCCGCTCTCTCCCCTCACTATCTCCCCGATACCGCTGACGCCGAGACGATCGCACTCGCGCTCGACGGCCGCGGAGAACGAGATCGTCCCCGACCCCTCCCGGTCGATGAACGACGCCTCGTGGCCGTAGCGCATGGCCCGCCACTTGTTCTCGTCCAGTACCTCGCGTCTGTGGCGGAAGCCCGACTCGCCGTCGTGGTACCGCTCGGTGAGGTCGACGACGAGCGCGTGGACGTACTCGACGAACGCCGAGACCACGTTCGGGTTCGACTGGCCGTCCGGGGCCCGCACCTCGACGGTCCCGTGCCCGGTGTGCGGGCGGACGTCGTGCCAGAGCTCGCCCCTGTCGTTGATCGAGTCGCTCTCGACCATCAGTCGCTCGAACTCCGAAAAGGCCTCGAAGGAGTCGTAGAGCGTCGGCATTCCGGTGTTCGGCAACCCCTCGAAGATCTTCGCTCTGGCGGAGCTGAGCCCCGTGTCGTAGCCGTTCCAGTACGGCGAGTTCGCCGACAGTGCGAGCATGACGGGGAGATACCACCGCAGCTCGTTCGCCACCCAGACCGCCGCATCGGCGTCGTCCACCCCGACGTGGACGTGCAGTCCCGCCGTCGTGTTCCGGTGCTGTGGGTACTGGATCCGATCCAGCTGTGCCCGGTACCGTGGTTTCTCCGCGTGTTCGAGCTCCCGCCAGATCGCGAGCGGGTGGAGGCCGGCGCCGGCGATCCGATACCCGTTTTCCGCCGCGTGCGAGACGAGCGCCTCGCGAACGGACCGGATCGCCTCGTCCGCCTCCCCGACCGACTCGATCAGCGGCGTCTGGGTCTCGATGACACAGGTGAACAGTTCGTGATCGAGTCGGTCCTCCAAGAGCGCCGGTGGCTCGGCCTCGTAGACGAGTTCTCGTGTCCCTGCCGTGGGTCGGCCCCGGTCGTCGACGACGAAGAACTCCTCTTCGATCCCGAGCGTTCCCATCCGTGTGAAGTTCTCGGCAGAACCCGTCTCCATCGGCCCCGACTTTGGCGGGGAGCAATATATACCCCCTGACTCACCGAGGGGTCGCGACGACCGCGAGGTGGTCGGCGTGATACGGCTCCAACCGAGCGGTTTCGAGGATCTCGTACCCCGACTCGAGACGGTCCAGAGACCGCTCGAACACCTCCTCGGGAGCGGCCGTGACGTCCTCGCTCCGCGCCTTGATCGCGAGTACGAGCCGTCCATCTCTCGCGAGAAACCGGCGATTCGAGAGCGCGACGTCGGCCTGCCCCCGCGTCGCCACGTCCTGAACCAGTAAGTCGAGGTCCGCCTCGACGACGTGGGCGTAGCGTTCGGGCATCCGGGCGTCGGCGAGCAACGGGATCAGGTTCGGCCGGCGTTCGGCGACCGAGAGGAGGTCACGGACCGGCCGCGGTGCGAACTCCACGGCGTACGTCGGCCCGCCAACGTCGGCGACGTGGCTCACCGTCGTCCCGCTCGCCGCGCCGAGGTAGAGTGCCCGGACCCCCTCTTCGAGACCCGTCTCGAGACCGAGTTCGAGTATTGCCCCGAGCTTGGATCGGTGGGGCTCCCACCGCCGCCAGCCGTCGACCACCGGCTCGCCGTAGACGCGCTCGCCCCTAGTCGCGAGCCGCTCGTCCCCGTCGAACTCGACGTACCGCACCCCGTTCGGGAGGCTCATCCCTCCACCTCCCGGGATCGGATCCGATCCATGCGTTCGTCCAGTTCGGCCTCCAGTCCGGGCCGTCGGTCGCCCGAGTAGTGGTCGATGCGGGCGGCGATCGCGAGCTTTCCGGCGAGCGCCCGTGCGGCGGAGCCGCGTTGGGCTGGATGGGTTCCCCTGACGTACTCGTGGACGTAGATCACGCCGTGTTTCGGCGACGGGGCGTGTCCACGGAGGTGGGCGAACAGCGCCTCTTCCGCGCCGAGAACCTGTACGGTGCCGGAGGGCATCCGCGCGAGGGGCTTCAGGCCGCCGGCGAGCGAGATCAGCCGTGCCGCGAGGACCGGTCCCGCGAGCGCCGCGAGGTTCGGCGCGACCGAGGGCGTTTCGCGCTCGACGAACGTCCGGAGCGCGTCCGCCTCGTCCGCGACCTCGGTGGTTCGCTCGGCGAGCGCGATCAGCCGCCGCTCGCCGTCGCTTTCACCCTCGCACTCCGCGACCGTTCGTGCGTACTCGACGCCGGTTCCCGAATCTTCGAACAACGAGCCGGCCCACTCGGAGAC
>SKXI01000449.1 GCA_007128515.1 Halococcaceae archaeon
CGAACCCCGGTTCGTCGACCCGCTGGCGTACGACGAGTACGAGAGGGCGATCGACGGGGACACCGCGTTCGTCCACTGTGAGACGATCGGGAACCCGGCGCTCGTCACGCCGGATCTCGAACGGATCGCGGAGATCGCTCACCGGAACGATACGCCGCTGTTCGTCGACAACACGTTCGCCACGCCCCACCTCTGTCGGCCGATCGAACACGGGGCGGACCTCGTCTGGGAGTCGACGACGAAGTGGCTCCACGGCTCCGGGACGACCGTCGGGGGCGCGCTGGTCGACTCCGGGGGATTCGAGTGGGATCCGGAGGGCTACCCCGAACTCGCCGGACGGAACCCCGCGTACCCCGACACGGACTTCAGCCGCGACTTCCCCGACGCGCCGGTCGCCGCCGCCGCCCGGTTCCGGTCGCTGCGCGCGCTCGGCGCCTGTCAGTCGCCGTTCGACGCCTGGGTCACCGCACAGGGCATCGAGTCGTTCCCGCTCCGGATGGAACGCCACTGCGAGAACGCCCGGATCGTCGCGGACTACCTCGTCGATCACCCCGACGTGGCGTGGGTCACCTACCCGGGGCTCGACGAGCACCCGACCCACGGGAACGCGAAGGAGTACCTCTCGGACTTCGGCGGGATGATCGCGTTCGGGCTGGAGGGTGCCGACGGGTCCGACCCGTCCGCTTCCGGAACGTCGTCCCGCACGGGCTTCGACGCCGGCCGTCGGTTCTGCGAGTCGGTCGAACTCGCGAGCTTCCTCGCGAACATCGGCGACGCGAAGACGCTCGTCATCCACCCGGCGAGCACGACCCACGCACAGCTCTCGGAGGACGAACAGCGCGCGAGCGGCGTTACACCGGATATGATCCGGCTCTCGGTCGGGATCGAGGACCCCGAGGATATCCTCTGTGACCTGGAGCAGGCGATCGACAGGGCGACGGAGGGATCATGACCGCTCACGAGGCAGAGACCGTGAGCCTCGGCGAGTTCACCTTCGAGTGTGGCGAGTCGCTCTCGGACCTGGAGATCGCGTACGAGGCCTACGGCGAGTTCGACGGCGATAACGCAGTCCTGGTCTGTCACGCGCTCACCGGCAGCCAGCAGGTCGCCGCGCGGAGCCCGCGGGACCAGGCGACCGGCTGGTGGTCGGACGTGGTCGGGCCGGGGAAGGCGATCGACACGGGGCGGTACTACGTCGTCTGTGCGAACGTCCCGGGCTCCTGTTACGGCTCCTCGGGGCCGGAGAGCGAGGAGCCCGAGACGGGCGAGCCGTTCGGTACCGAGTTCCCGCCGGTTACCGTCGGGGACTGGACGCGCGCACAGCGCCGGCTTCTCGACCACCTCGGCGTCGGGCGGCTCCACGCGGTCGTCGGGGGGAGCGTCGGCGGGATGAACGTCCTCGAGTGGGGCAAACGATACCCCGACGACGTCCGCCGGCTGATCCCGGTCGGGACCGCCGCCCGCCTCGACGCGCAGTGTCTCGGGCTGAACGCGATCGCCCGGCGGGCGATCACGACCGATCCGAACTGGAACGGGGGGGCGTACTACGGGGACGAGCCTCCGAACGACGGCCTCGCGCTCGCACGCCAGCTCGGGCACGTGATGTACCTCTCGAAGGCGTCGATGGAGGCGAAGTTCGGTCGGCGATCCGCGGGCCGAGACGCGCTGCGCGACGCCTTTCCCGCGGACTCGGCGGCGAACTTCTTCCCGTATCGCGACGTGGAGTCGTACCTCGACTACCAGTCGACGAAGTTCGTCGACCGCTTCGACGCGAACTCGTATCTCTACCTCACACGCGCGATGGACAACTACGACCTCGCCGCCGGCTACGAGGGCGACGCAGACGCGCTCGCGGCGTTCACCGGCGAGACGCTCGTCCTCTCCTTTACCGGCGACTGGCACTTCACGACCGAGCAGGCCGAGTCGCTCGCGGAGGCGCTCCGGGAGACGGACTCCCCGGTCGCCCACCACGTGATCGAGTCCGACCACGGCCACGACGCCTTCCTCGTCGAACCCGAGAAGGTCGGCCCGCCGATCGCCGACTTCCTCGCCGACGGGGTCCGCGGCCGGTCGATCACCGACACAGTCGAGAACTCGACGTCGGAGTACGCACCGGTCCACACCAGCCTCTTCTCGGACTGATACGGTCTGCTGTACCGATTGACCGGCCCACGGGCGACCGTCCTGCGGTTACGCCGGCACTGAGAGGGATCACGTAGCCAATCAGAGGTCTCGGTGACCGATCGACCGATCCCGTCTCTCGGTCCCGGATTGGGAGACCTATGCACGTCTCCGATGATCCCTGTGACTGACAGCAGCCCGTATGAGGGACTACAGGAAGCCCCGCACCTCGAACAGCGAGAGTAGCTCGGGCATCGACTCCACGACGACGCCGCAGTGGGCTTCGACGGCGGGTTTCGGCTCGAACCCGATCGAGAGGCCGGCGACGCGCAGCATGGGGAGGTCGTTCGCCCCGTCGCCGACTGCGACCGTCTCCTCCATCGGGACCTCGAACGCCGCGGCGACCTCGCGAAGCGCGTCGTCTTTCGTTCCCTCGATCAGCGGGCCCTCGACCTCGCCGGTGAGCTCACCCCCGTCTACCGGCAGCCGGTTCGCGACGATCCTGTCCACCGAGACGCCCTCGCTGGCGAGCGCGCGCTCGACGCCCCGTTCGAAGCCGCCGGTCAGGATCGCCGTCGGGACGCCGGCCTCCGAGAGCGCTTCGAGGATCTCCGGTGCTCCCTTCCGGAGCTGTACCCGATCGTAGGCGGTCTCGACCTCGGACTCGGCGAGGCCGGCGAGCAGCGCCGCACGCTCGCGCAGGCTCTCGGCGTAGCCGATCTCGTCGTTCATCGCACGCCGGGTGATCTCGGCCATCTCGTCGGCGACGCCCTCCCGCTCGCCGAGGAGCACCGTCATCTCTGACTCGGAGAGCGTTCCGTCGAAGTCGAAGGCGACGAGGCTCATTACAGAG
>SKXI01000385.1 GCA_007128515.1 Halococcaceae archaeon
TCGACGAGAACGAGTAGACCGACATGAAAGCCGTCGTCCCGGCCGCGGGGGAGGGAACGAGACTCGGCACGCTCACCGACGAGCGCCCGAAGCCGCTGGTCGAGGTCGCCGGCAGGCCGATCCTCACTCACTGTTTCGAGCGCCTCGCGGGATTCGACGTGAACGAACTCGTCGTCGTGGTCGGCTATCGAGGCGAGGAGATCGGCGAGTACTACGGTCACTCGTTCGAGAATATTCCAATAAATTACGTCCACCAGCGTGAGCGACTCGGTCTCGCACACGCGATCTCGCGAGCGGAGGAACGGATCGATGGGGAGTTCCTCGTGTACAACGGGGACAACGTGCTCTCGGGGAACCTCGGGGAGGTGATCGAGGCTCAGCGATCCGGGGCGGACGCGACGCTCCTCGTCGACCGGGTCACTCGCGAGGAAGCACGCGAAACAGGCGTCCTCGATGTCGACGACGACGGCCGCGTCCGCCGGATCGTGGAGAAGCCGGCCGAGCCGCCGTCGACGCTCGTCACGACGGGGGTGTATGGACTCTCCCCGGAGATATTCGACGCCTGCCGACGGATCGAGCCCTCGGATCGCGGGGAGTACGAACTCGCCGACGCGCTGACGTTGCTGATCGAAGCGGGCCGACGCGTCGAAGTCGTCGAGCTCGAGGGCTGGCGGGTGAACGTCAACACGCCGGCGGACGTCGAGCGGGCGGAACGGTTGCTCGCCGAAGAGGACTGATGCGGACCGCTGTAGTCCGTACCGGCGCGACGGCGACCGTCCTGTGGTTGCGCCGGTAAATCGTTACAGCAGACCGTACGAGCGGACGGGGCGCCCTACGACGCGCGGACGAGTGGGTCGTACCAGTCTTCGTTCTCGCGGTACCAGTCGATGAACCGCGAGACGCCCTCCCTGATGCTCGTAGTCGGTTCGTAGCCGAGCAGCTCGTTCGCCTTCGAGATGTCGGAGTGGGTGTGTTCGGCGTCGGCCTCGTTTCGCTCGCCGTACTCGATCTCGAGGTCGGGTGCGAGCTGATCCCTGACCTCCTCGGCGAGCGTCCTGATCTCGATCCGGTCCGTGCTCCCCAGGTTCACCGCCTCCCCGTCGGCGACGTCGCTCGTGAGCAACGCGCGGTTCGCCCAGAGGACGTCGTCGACGTAGGTGAAATCCCGGGTCTGGGTGCCGTCGCCGTAGACGACGGGCGGCTCGCCGTGGAGACAGCGCGAGACGAAGTTGCTGATCGCCATGTTCGGGCGCATCCGTGGCCCGTAGACGGTGAAGTAGCGAAGCGAGACCGTCGGGAGGCCGTAGACCTCGTGGTAGACCCGGGCGTAGTGTTCGGTCGCGAGCTTCGAGACGCCGTAGGGGCTCACCGGCTCGTTCGGGTGCTCCTCGTCGTACGGGAGGTACTGCGGCTTGCCGTAGACCGAGGAGGACGAGGCCATCACGACGCGCTCGACGTCGGCTCCGCGTGCGGCCTCGAAGACGTTGAGCGTACCGTTGACGTTGATCTCGGTCACCTTCCGTGGCTGTTCGACGCTCGTCCGTACGCCGGCCTGTGCCGCCTGGTGGTAGATCGCGTCCACGTCAGTCACCTGCGAGTCGACGAGTTCGCCGTCGCGAACGTCGCCCTCCGCGAGTTCGTACGAGCCTTCGGAGCCCTCGGCGAGCGTGCGACAGCGCTCGACGGTGTGTTCTTTGATCCCGGTGTGGTAGTACGGCTCGAAGTTGTCGAGGACGACCACGTCGTGTCCGTCGGCGACGAACGCCTCCGCGATGTGACCGCCGATGAATCCCGCACCGCCCGTCACGAGAACCTTCATACACGCTCCTGTACGACCGGGCGAAAAAAACTGCCGGCTTCCCGGTGGCCGGGGCTCTGCGGACGGATCGGTCGGAAAGGGCCGACGGGGGACGGTCCCGGCGAGCGGCCCGCCGAAGGGATGTGGATGGGATCCGCCGTCGTCACGGCCAAGGGGTGTGCGACGCCGACGGACGATAGCTGGCGGTCAGCTAAGCGTCATATCTTTCCGACGAGCCGATATATTCTTTCCGGCTCGAAACCGGCCCCGACCAGAACGCCGAAGCGGGTCCGGGGAGTGCCAGGCGCATGGCCCAGGACGTCGACGCTACGATCGAGGCGAACGCAGAGCGGTATCGGCAAGCGCTCTACGACCTGCTCCGACAGCCGAGCGTCAGCACGACCGGTGAGGGAATGGAGGAGGCCACCGACCTCGTCGTCGAGACGGTCTCCCGGTTCGGGTTCGTGGCGGGACGGAGGATCGAGACCGACCGGTACCCGATCGTCTACGGGGAGCGGCTCTCGGATCCGGACGACCCGACGGTGCTCTTCTACGGCCACTACGACGTCCAGCCGCCCGGGGAGCGAGCGGAGTGGGAGAGCCCGCCGTTCGAGCCGACGGTGAGGGAGGGGAGCATCTACGCGCGAGGCGCGGGCGACAACAAGGGCCAGTTCGCAGCCCACCTCTTCGCGCTCCACGCGCTGCTCGACGCCGGTCGCGCCCCCGACCTGAACGTGAAGGTGTTGCTCGACGGCGGCGAGGAGAGCGGCAGCCGTGGGCTGCGAAGCTATCTCGACTCCGGGGCCGAGGCGGTCGCGGACGCCGACCTGGTCTACGTCGCCGACGGCCCGATGTTCGGTTCGGCCGGCGCCGCCTCGTCGGGCAAGGGTGCCCGCGCGCAGCGACCGCTGCTCGCCTACGGCAACAGGGGGGTGCTCTCGTTCCAGCTCGACCTCCGGACGGCGAACACCGACCTCCACTCGGGGAACTTCGGCGGGCCGGTGCCGAACGCGGCGACGGAGTTAGTCGACCTGCTCGCCTCGATGCGCTCGGGTGAGGAGATCACGATCGAGGGCTTTCACGAAGGAAGCGAGGTGACCGACGCCGACCGCGACCTCGTCGCCGAGATCCCCACCGACGAGGCGGCGATCAGGAAGGAACTCGACCTCACGCA
>SKXI01000420.1 GCA_007128515.1 Halococcaceae archaeon
GAGCGGCGTCGCTGGTCGGGTAGGTCGGCCGAAAAAATCGCTGGGTCGAATCGCTGCTGTGCAGCGGTTTACTGGCGCTGGACGTTCGTCGCGCGCGGGCCCTTCGGGGCCTGTTCGATGTCGAACTCTACTTCCGTTCCCTCCTCGAGGTCCGGGCCGCCCACGTCTTCCATGTGGAAGAAAACGTCGTCGTCCGCGTCGTCCGTCGAGATGAAACCGTAGCCGCCTGTGTCGTTGAAGAAGTCAACCTTACCTTTCGCCATTGCAACTCGAGGGAGACGAGGCAGGGAGATAAGGCTTCCGCGGGTCGCGCTATCGTGGGGGCCGGTGGCGTCGGACCGGACCGTGGACCACGAAACCACACCGGAGATCCGCGAGTGAGCCGTCGTGCGGACTACTGGAACCCTTCATCGCTCAGACCGAAAAGCGGGTACCGGTCCCACCGGTGCGGACGGACAGCAGTCCGTGTCGTCGTGATCGATGCGACTGTGTACCGGCTCGACCGCACGACGGCGTACGGTCGATGCAGGAACGACTCGCAACCACCACTATCGTAGGGATCATCGGAGAAACCCATCGTTCCTCGACCCCGAATCGAACGACGCCGGTGGTGTGTCCGCCCGAGAGAGACGGCTGGCTACGACGATCCCTATCAGTCGTCGGCGAGACTCGGGTGGGGTGTCGGCTCCTCGTCGTGTGGTTCGGCGAGCCACTCGCGCATCGTCTCCCTGGCGGTCTCGGCTCGCGATCGGCGTTCGTCGTCGTCGATCTCCTCGATGCCCGGCGGGACCTCGATCCCCCGGTCGGTGAAGTAGCCATCGGGGACGGTCCAGTCGTTGAAGAAGTGGACGTTCGAGTCGTGGATCAGCGTCAGCGCGACCGAGGCGGCGTCCCCGGCGGCGATGACGGTCTGGTGGTACTCCTTCGCCATGCGCCCCGCGGCGTAGAGTCCCTCGACCGTCGTCCGGCCGTCGGCGTCCGTCTCGACGAACCCCGTGTTCCCCCGTCGGTCGATGTCGACGTCGAGCGCCTCCAGGTAACTCGAATCCGCCCAGGAGGCGACGATCACGTAGGTGGCCTCCAGCTCCGTTCCGTCCTCGCACACCGCGGTGAACCCCTCCCCGGTGGCGAGCTGGGTCACCCGGCCCTCGTGGAACGAACAGCCCGCCTCCTCGGCCTGTGCGCGCGTCATGTCGAGGAAGAGCCGCGGGTCGATACCCATGGGAAAGCCCGGGTAGTTCTCGAGGTGGGCGTTCCGGCGGAGGATCGACTCGCCGTCGTTCACGACCAGCGTGTCGATGCCCGCGCGTGCGGTGAAGATGCCCGCGGTGAGCCCCGCGACGCCGCCGCCGACGATCAGCACGTCCTCCGTTTCGTCGTCCATACCCCACCTCGTCGCGCTCGCCGTAAAACCCTGACTTCCGCTACGAGAGCGGGTTGGGGACCTCGCTCGTGACGTACTCGTGGCGCTTTCCCCGAAGCCGCATCGCCGTCAGCGCCTTGTGCGTCGCCCGGTCGGCGAACAGCGCCGCCCGGTCGCGCTCGATCCGTCCCTCGTGGACCGACGAGGCCGTGAGCCGCTCGAGCGTCTCCGCACACCGCGAGCGCGCGAGCGACCAGCACTCTCCCTCCGAGAGCGGCGTCGACCGCGAGACGGCGTCGAAGACGGTCGCGACCTGGTTCTGAAAGAGCGCGTAGTAGAGCTTCTCGTGGAGGTCGGTCTCGCTCGCGGCGTCGAGGTCGGAGTCCGGGTAGGGCTCGATCCGCAGGTCGTGTTCGGAGAGGCGCTCGCCCAGGACACGGATCCCACCGAAGTCGCGCACGAGCGTCGCGACCGGACGGCCCTCCTCGATCACGAGGAGCGAGTTCTGGGCGTGTGACTCCAGGGCGATCCCGTAGATCGAACAGAGCGCGAGCTGGTGGGGGATCGTCACCTCGAGATAGCGCTCGACGAACGACGACGCCGTACGCCTCACGTCGGTGATCCCCTCACGCTCGGCGAACCGGTCGATCACGTCACGGACGATCGCGCGACCGGTCGCGGGCGAGCGGGCCGAGAGCGCCGAGACGGCGATCGGCGTCGCCGCCGAACCGACAAGCGGGTGCGAGACGGGGTTCTCCCTGAGCAGTCCCGAGAGGTGGCGTGCGTCGTCGAAGGCCCGTCCGTCCGTGTGTGGGCCACCCGGCGCGTCGTAGCACGCCGCCGCGGGTTCCTCGAGCAGGCCGAGCGTCTCGAACCCCTCCCGATCCCGGATCGCCGCGAGCAGCGCCGTCACCCGCGGGCCGTTCGCCACCGCCTGGGGCGAGACCGTTCGGACGACGTTCGTCGTCTGCACGTCGACCGCGAGTTTGAGGTGGGGGAGTGGACCGCCCGTCTCCGTCGGGTACGGGACGACCGTCCGCAGGTTCGAGAGCGGCGTCGCCGGGTGGCTGTACGGGAGCAAGAGCACCCGGCCGTCAGAACGCTGCTCCGCGTATCGCGCCGGCAGCACGTGGTGGTACTGCCACGGGTGGATCGGGATCACGACGTACTCGTCGGAACTGCTCCCGGCGGGGACCGCGCGCTCGGTGGCACCCGAGAGCCCGTCGAACGCCTCGAACAGCCGTTCGGTGAGGCCACGCTCCCCCGAGCGCGTACACAACGCGTGATCGCGCCGGACGGCCGCGAACCGAACCTCGATCCTCGGGGCGCACTCCGGGGCGTACGAGAGCGACTCCGTCGGACTCATCCCGCGGCGGAGCTTCGCGCCGTAGTGGTACGGGTGACCCTCCGTCGCGAGCCGTTCGAGCCCGGCGCTGGCGTCCGCACCGGGAAGCGCGTCGAGCCCGTCGAGGACGGAGGCCGCGTCGCCGACCCGGCCGTCGAGCACGGATCCGGCGAGCCGCGAGAGCGCGAGGTTCGCGACGCTCTCGTCGAGTTCCTCCGCGACGCGTGCCGCCTGCTCGTCGCTCGCGAACGCGCCCTCCGC
>SKXI01000057.1 GCA_007128515.1 Halococcaceae archaeon
CCCGGTCCGCCGGCCATGTCCTCGGGATCGAAGCCGGCACCAGCGCCCGCACCGCCCGCGCCGGCGGCCTGCTGTGCGGCCTGCTGCTGGTACATCTGCTTGCCGATCTCCTGGAGCGCGGAACTCAGCTCCTCGGTCGCCTCCCGGAGCTCCTCGGTCTCGGCCTCCTCGTCCTCCAGCACCGTTTCGAGGTCGTCCATCGCCGCCTCGATCTCCTCAGCGAGCTCGTCGTCGACGTTCTCCTCGTTCTCCTCGAGGAGCGTTCCCGCCCTGTTGAGCGCCGACTCGGCGTCGTTGCGTGCCTCGATCCGCTCGCGACGCGCCTCGTCCTCCTCGGCGTGCTGTTCGGCTTCCTCCTGCATCCGCTCGATCTGCTCGTCGGAGAGGCCCGCGCCACCCTCGATCGTGATCTCCTCGCTCGAACCGGTGCCCTTGTCCTCGGCGGAGACGTTGACGATCCCGTTCTCGTCGATGTTGAACGTCACCTCGATCTGCGGCGTGCCGGCCGGTGCCGGCGGGATCCCAGAGAGCATGAACTCGCCGAGCAGCTCGTTCTCCTCGGCGATCTCGCGTTCACCCTGGAACACCCGGACCTGCACGGAGGTCTGGTTCGCCGCGGCGGTCGTGAATATCTTCGACTCCTCGGTGGGGATGGTCGTGTTCTTCTCGATCAGCCGCTCGAACAGCCCGCCTTTCACCTCGATGCCCAGCGAGAGCGGCGTCACGTCGAGCAGGACGATGTCGTCGACCTCGCCACCCAGCACGCCGCCCTGGATCGCCGCGCCGAGCGCGACGACCTCGTCGGGGTTGACGTTCTTCTTCGGCTCCGAACCGACGAGCTCTTCGACCTTCTCCGTGACCTGCGGCATCCGCGTCGACCCACCGACGAGTATCACCTCGTCGATGTCGTCCGGGTCGTAGCCGGCGTCCTCGAGTGCCTGCTCGGTCGGCCCGACGGTGCGCTCGATCAGGTCCGAGGTGAGCGACTCGAACTTCGCCCGCGTGAGGCTCTCCTCGAGGTGAACCGGCCCCGAGTCCGTCGCCGTGATGAACGGCAGGTTGATGTCGGTCTCCTTCCTCGAGGAGAGTTCGATCTTCGCCTCCTCGGCGGCCTCGGTCAGCCGCTGGAGCGCCTGGCGATCCTCCCTGAGGTCGATCCCGCGGTCCTTCTGGAACTCCTCGGCGAGGTGGTCGATGATCGCCCGGTCCCAGTCGTCCCCACCGAGATCGTTGTCGCCGTTGGTCGCGACGACCTCGTAGACGCCGCCGCCGAGGTCGAGGATGGAGACGTCGAAGGTGCCGCCGCCGAGGTCGTAGACGAGCACCGTCTGATCCGAGTCGTCGTCGAGACCGTAGGCCATCGACGCCGCGGTCGGCTCGTTGACGATGCGCTCGACCTCGAAGCCGGCGATCTCGCCGGCGTCCTTCGTCGCCTGGCGCTGGCGGTCGTTGAAGTACGCCGGGACGGTGATCACTGCCTTCTCCACCTCGTCGCCGAGGTACTCCTCGGCGTCGCGCTTGAGTTTGCCGAGGATCATCGCCGAGATCTGTTCGGGCGTGTACTCCTCACCCTCGACCTCGACGGTGTGCTCCTCGCCCATGTGGCGCTTGATCGACCGGATCGTCCGGTCGGGGTTCTGGACCGCCTGGTTCTTCGCCGGTCGACCGACCAGCCGTTCGTCGTCGTCGGTGAACGCGACGACCGAGGGCGTCGTCCGGTCGCCCTCGGCGTTGACGATGATCTCCGGGTCGCCGCCTTCCATCACCGCCATCGCGCTGTTCGTCGTCCCCAGGTCGATTCCGAGGATCTTGTTGCTCGCCATTTGCCGTTAGTTTGCGCGTTGGATCGGTTAAACCTTGCTACATCCGTCGCCAGAGGCTCCAGCTCACCTCGACGCCCGCTATCGGTTTTTCCGCTCAGGGACGCGAGAGACGGGAACCTATATCACGGCCCGCAATCAGCCGGTTTCCTCGCCGTCGCTCACCGTCACCTGCGCCGCCCGGAGCACCTTCTCCCCCATCTCGTAGCCGGGCGTGTAGAGCTCCTCGACGGTGCCCTCGGGTCGGTCGCTCTCGACGCGCATCATCACCTCGTGGCGCTGTGGGTCGACCTCGTCACCCGGCTCCGGCTCGATCGTCCGAACGTCCTCCTCGGAGAGCACGCGGTCGAACTCCGAGAGCGTCGACTCGATCCCGGGACGGATCTCCGCCTCCTCGTCCTGGGAGAGCGCCCGGACGAGGTTGTCCCGGACGCCGACGAGCCGGCTCACGAGGTCCTCCGTCGCCGTCTCCCGTAGCTGTCGTTCCTGGCGCTGTCTGCGTTTCTTGTAGTTCTGGAAGTCCGCCTGTACGCGTCTGAGCGTCGATTCGAGCTCCTCGATCCGCTCCTCGCGTTCTTCGAGT
The DNA here is from genome assembly GCA_007128515.1 of Halococcaceae archaeon. Classification (GTDB taxonomy): domain Archaea; phylum Halobacteriota; class Halobacteria; order Halobacteriales; family Halalkalicoccaceae; genus Natronorarus. Next base: position 2,404 of record SKXI01000057.1, read on the forward strand.
TCGGCCTCGAGTTCCTCGATCCGCTCCTCGCGTTCGGTCCCGGCGTCCTCCTCCGGACCGTCCGGCTCCTCCCCGTCCCCCGACGTCTCCGCCGTCTCCGTGTCGGCCCCGACGTCGCCGCCCCCGCCCGATTCCGCTCCGGTGTCTTCCGGCTCCGCTTCGGTGTCCTCGTCCGTCGGTCCTTCGTCGGTCCCGTCCTCCGCGTCGGGTTCCGGCAGGTCCTGCTCGTCGGTCATACCCGTCCCTACCGGCTGGGCGTTTTAATGCTTGTAGAATCGGAGCCGCCACTCGTTAATAACTATGCCACTCAGAATATCTCGAATTGCTATCCGAACGACTGTATTACACAACTCCGACTCCGGTCTTAACAGCCTTTTTGCGGGCTGCTACCCAGATATCGGACGCTATGTGTCACTGCTTCGGCTCCGTCGAGGAGATGAGCGAGGACGAACGCGCCGAGGTCCGTGCGGAACACAGCGTCGAGGAGCTCAGCGCGGAGTACGGGGAGGAGGAACTCGAACGCCTCGGCGTCTCCGCGTGACGTCCGGCTCCACTTCTCGATTCAC
>SKXI01000227.1 GCA_007128515.1 Halococcaceae archaeon
CCATGACCGAGGCCGTTCCCGTCACCGTCTACACGCGGGAGGACTGTCACCTCTGCGAGGAGGCGATCGAGGCGATCGAGCGCGTCGCGGCCGACGCGGGGGTCGAGGTACGCCTCGACCTCGTCGACGTGGACGAGGAGCCGTCGCTCCGCGAGGAGTACGGCGACCGGGTGCCGTACGTGCTGGTCGACGGCCGTCCGGCGTTCAAGTACCGGGTCGATCGGGCCCGTCTGCGACGCCTGCTCACCGAGGCCTGACCCCGAGGGGGTCCTCCGTGGCGGTCTTCGCCGCGAGCGAGTAGCCGAGCGCGAGGAAGCCGAGCGCCGTCAGGACGCTCTGAATCGCCACCCCCTGGAGGAGGGGTGCCGCGGCGACCTGGTGGACGATCCCACCGAGCAGCGCCCCCGAGGCGACCAGTCCGAGCCCGACCGCGAGCGCGCGCAGCTCGGTCAGCCCGGTCCGTCGGTACGCCCGGAGCGCGAACAGCGTGATCGCGCCGCCGACGACGAGCGTCACCGTGTTCGCCGCGACGATCACGACGCTCACGTCGGCCACGGTCGCTCCCGCGAGTTCGTATCCCATCGTACCCGCGGTTCCACCCCGAGGAGCGTCAATCGAGGGTCCGATTCTCGCTCCGTGAGAACGCCCTGGCGTGTGCGAGCGAGACCGTCGAGAGGAGCGCTCGCGCGGAGCGGTCGTACGCGAGGTGCGAGCGACAGGAGCAGTCGGAGGCGCCGAAGCCCCCGATGCCGGCGTCCGGAAGCGCGGTGGCGACGGCACACTCGACGTCCGCCCCGGGCGAGCGGAGAACGCCCCCGATCCGACTCGCCCCGTGACAGAGCAGGGCGTCGACGTGCCAGTGACGCACGACGCGTTCGCCGCTGGCCAGGTCGCGGTGGCGCTCGACCCGGGAGAAGCCGCCGGGGCCGAACGCGCTCCCGGTGTAGGCGTACCAGCCCGGTTCGAAGCGCTGGCTCCCGAGCGCGCCCACCTCGATCTCGGCTCGCTCCCCCAGCGCGATCAGCAGGGTGTAGGTGCCGCCGGCCACGGGGACCTGCTTCGCCCTGGCGGCCGTTGAAGCTCTCGATCCTCGATCCCGTGCGTCGCGACCCTCCACGGTGTCGTAGGGTTCGCCGCCGCCCCGGAACCGCTCGGACGATTCTCACCCGGTGGGAACCGGGGCGGCGTTCATCCCCGCCCGGCACCTCCGTCCACCCGAATGTACGACGACGTCCTCGTTCCGACCGACGGCAGCGCCGCCGCCGCGGCCGCGCTGGCCGCGGCGACCGATCTCGCAGCAGTGCGGATCCACGCGCTCTCGGTCGTCGACGATCGCGCGTTCCTCCTGCTCGACGACGACCTGGTCGAGGAGGTCAGAGCCGAGCTCGAAGCCGAGAGCGACCGGGCGCTCGACGCCGCGAGGGCGTTCGACCCGGCGGTCGAACCCGTCCGCAGGGAGGGCGATCCCGCGGAGGAGATCATCGCGTACGCCGACGAGACGGGCATCGACGCGATCGTCCTCGGCGTCGGTGACCCCGGCTACGAAGAGCGCCTGCTCGGACGGGTCTCCGAGCGGGTCATCGACTCGGCGGCGGTCCCGGTGCTCACGGTCCCGGCGAGCGAGGAGCCGGAGGGTTTAATGGACGCTCGCCGGTGATCTCCGGACGATGGTGCGGGACCCGCGCGGTGAGACCGACGGGCCGGACCTCCAGGTGGTCCTCGAGACGCTCGAGGACCGCGCCTGTCGGACGATGATCTCCTCGATGGACGAGCCGGTCACCGCGAACGAGCTCTCCGAACGGTGTGAGATACCCCTCTCGACGACGTACAGGAAACTCGACACCATGACCGACTCGACGCTGATCGAGGAGCTGACGGAGATCCGCTCGGACGGCAGACACACGACGAGATACCGGATCGGCTTCGAGGAGGTGCTGCTCGCGCTCGACGACGACCGCGAGTTCGACCTCTCGATCGCCCGTCCCAGCCGGACCGCCGACGAACGCCTCGCCTACCTCTGGTCAGAGATCAAGAGGGAGGTCTGAGATGGTCCACGAGACCGCGGGTACCGGAGTCGTCTCGCTGATGGTCGTCGTGAAGACGCTCATCCTCCTGGTGGGGAGTCTGGTCACCTACTACGCCTACAAGGCGTACCGACGCACCGGGGACCGTTCGCTCGGGCTCCTCACCGCCGGCTTCGCCTCGATCACCGTCGGCGCGCTGCTCGGGGGGACGGTCTACGAACTGATCGGGGCGCCGCTCGCGCTCGGGGTGACGATCGAGGGGGTCTTCGTCCTCGTCGGGCTCACGCTGATCGCTTCCTCGCTCCGGAGCTGAGGGTCGATGGGCATTTGCCCTTCCCCGAACGACGGTCGACCGTGACGGGAAGTGAGGGCGATCGGCGAACCGTACTCGTCGTCGGCCCGGAGGAGGGCCACGGCGACGTACGCGAGGCGCTCCCCGGCTGGCGCGTCAGGACGACGGACGAGCCCGGAGAGGACGAGGTCGACGCGGACGCCGCGGTCTGTGTCCACGACCCGCCCGAGGCCGACGCTCCGTCCGCCACCGAATCGCTCCTGGAGCGAACGCCGACGCTGCCGGTCGTCGTCTGCACACGGACGCGCTCCGGGTCGCTCGTCCGCGAGGCGACCGCCGCTGGTGCCTCGGCGACCCTCGACTGGGACGGGCTCGAGGAGCTGTCGGGAACGCTCGCTGCGGCAGCCGAACGGGCCGACGCCGAGAGGGAGCGGCGCGAGCGTGCGACCCTGGCGGAGGTCACCTTCGAGGACACGACGCCGCGGTGGGTCTGTTCGGGGGACGGGCGAATCGGACGGACGAACCGGGCGGCGGCCGCCGCCGTCGACCGCGCGCCCGGGTCGCTCTCGGGCGAACGGCTCTGGGACGGCCCCTGGTGGACCGCCGGCGACGAGCAGGAGCTCCGCTCGCTCGTCGAACGCGCTCGCGAGAG
>SKXI01000489.1 GCA_007128515.1 Halococcaceae archaeon
GAACCGCTCGTAGATCGCCGGGTCGCTCACGTTCGCCCCCTCGACGAACGACGCCGGTGGCTCGATCAGCTCACGACCCGGAAGTCGGACGTCGAACCCCGGTCCCGCCCCCTCGACCATGTGGGGCCCTCACGGCGAGTGTCCTGATAAGCCTTGACGCTAATCGGGAGACGCGCGCTAGCCGACCGATATCGGAGCGGTCGCCTCACACGATCGGTCCGGGCAAGCGAGGACCGCCCGCGCCTCGTACTCCCCGGAGGCCGGGTCCTCCCAGGTCGTGGAGTACCGCGTCGTCTCTCCCGGTTCGAGCGTCTCCGAACGGAGTGCCTGCGTGAACATCCGCCCGTCGCTGTACCGCCAGCGCTCGTCCCCGTCGCGTTCCACCCAGACGTCGAACGACTGTCCGCTCCGAAACGAGAGCTCGACGGGCGTCTCCCCGTCGTTCGTCACCGCGTAGGTGAACCGGACCGCGCCGTCCTCGACAGTCGCGTCGAGCGAACTCGTGAGCGCCATGGTCGCTCTGCGACCGCGAGACACAAAAGTCCGACCGCCACCGCTTTTTCCCCTCGTCGCGTAGCCCGCTCGTGCAGGTCGTCGGCTACGAGACGGGCGCGAACGACGGTGAGCCCGCGCTCCTCGTCGCCGACTCGGGCGCCGTCGACCGCGAGCCGCTCGTCGGCGGGCGATCACTCGCCTACACGCTCGGCGACCGCCGCTGTGCCGGGACGACCGCCGACGGCGAGCACCGGCCGTGTCACGCGAAGCGTGGCCCCTACTGCGAGACGCACACGCGGACCTGGGTCTGTGCCCGCTGTACCGGGACGTGTCTGAAACCGGAGATGGACTGCCACGAGGAGCACGCGGTCTACCTCGCGGCGTTCGCCCCCGACACGTTCAAAGTCGGCGTCACCAAGAGCTGGCGGCTCGACGTTCGGCTGCGTGAGCAGGGCGCGGACAGGGGGGCACACCTCTACACCGTCGCGGACGGTCGGATCGCCCGCCGGATCGAAGCCGGGATCGCGGAGGGGATTCCGGATCGGGTCGGTGTCCCGCGAAAGGTCCGGGGGTTCCATCGGTCGGTGGACGACGACGCGTGGCGCGAGCTCCTCTCGGGGTTCGACGTGATCGAGACGGCGAGCTTCGACTACGGGCTGTCGCTCGCGGAGCGACCGATCCCCGAGACCCTCGCCTCCGGGACCGTCCGGGGAACGAAGGGGAGGGTGCTCGTCGTCGACCGGGGCGGGACGACCTACGCGGTCGACATGCGGGACCTGGTGGGTCACGAAGTGAGCGAGGGAGCGACCGAGCGCGACCTCCAGTCGACTCTGGGCACGTTCGGGTAGCAAGGCAAGCCCTTTCAGCCGGGAGTGCGAACCCCGGGTCATGGCAGACGAACCCGACGAGGGCGGAAGCGACGACGGTTCCGAGACCGAGGAGAAGTCGTTCAGAGAGCGCGTCGAGGAGATCAGGGAACAGCGGGCGACCGAACACGAGGAGGGCGAGGGCCACCCCGGTGAGGGCGCCGAGGAGATGATGGGTGGCGGCGGTCCCGGCGGGATGGGCGGCAACCCGTTCGCCCAGATGATGAGCGGGATGATGGGTGGCGGCGGTCCCGGCGGAATGGGTGGCGGCCCTGGTGGGATGGGCGGCATGGGCGGCCCGAGCCCCGGACCGGGCGGCCCGCCGGGCGAGGGGGGCAACGAACAGATCGTCCGCGAGCTTCGCCAGCTTCGCGACGAGGTCGGCGAGCTCTCGACGCAGCTCGAACGGATCGCAGACGCCGTCGAGGAGTAGATGTCGATCGCGGCCGAGCGTATCGAGCGGCTCCACGGCCTCGCCGCGGAGGCGGCGAGGGAGGGCGAAGACGACCGTGCCCGCGAGTACGTCCGGCTCGCGAAGCGTATCGCCGAACGGAACCGCCTGCGGTTCCCGCGTCGGTTCGAACGATCGGTCTGTGACCGCTGTGGGCTGTACCTCAGGCCGGGACGTACCGCGAGGACGAGACTCCGCGACGGTCACCTCACCGTCACCTGTCGGTGTGGCGAACAGAAACGGTACCCGTACGGCGACCGTATATAAACGTTCAACAGGGTCGGCTCCGTACGGCCGGGAGAGACAATGAGTGACCCGGATCTGCAGCGGGAGATACACGACCTCGACGTGACGGTGCAGGTAGGAAAGGGGGGGATCGAATCGGTCGCCGACGAGTTCCGCGACCAACTGGACGACCGCGACCTCGTGAAGGTGAAGTTCCTCCGGTCGGCGAGGGGGGAACGCGAGACCGAGGAGCTGGCGGCGGATCTGGGGGAGCTAGCCGAGGCGGAACTCCTCCAGACGCGCGGGCACACGGCGGTGTACCGTCGATGAGCGCGGCCGTTTCGCTGGTGCTCGAGGGGCCGCTGACCGAGGTCGGTCTCGAGGAGGGGCTCGCGAGCGCCATCTCGAGCGCGATCGTCTTCGTCGTGGCGTTCGTGGTCCTCGCAGTGCTCGCGCGGGCGATCCTGATGCCGCTGGTGGACCGGCTGCTCAGCGCGCGGGACCTCGACGAGCACGCGAGACGTCCGATCGCGAAGATCGCCTGGGGGCTCGTGCTCTTCGGCGTGGTCGCGGTCGCCTTCGGGATCGCGGGCTACGGCAACTTCCTCGTCGCGCTCGCGACGATCGGCGCGGCCGCGACGATCGCGATCGGTTTCGCGATGCAGTCGGTGCTCTCGAACTTCGTCTCCGGGGTGTTCATCTTCACCGAGAAGCCGTTCAGGATCGGCGACTGGATCGAGTGGGACGACCACTCGGGCGTCGTCGAGGACATCAGCCTCCGCGTCACCCGCGTCCGGACGTTCGACAACGAACTGCTGACGGTGCCGAACTCACAGCTCGCCGACGGCGTCGTGAAGAACCCGGTCGCGAACGACAGGCTCCGGCTGAAGTTCGACTTCGGTATCGGCTACGACGACGACATCGACC
>SKXI01000492.1 GCA_007128515.1 Halococcaceae archaeon
AATCGACGCGCTCGGCGTTCTGATCGCCGTCTCGCTCGCGGTCCGATACGGACAGCTCTCGGCTCCCTTCCTCGTGATCGGTCTCGCGCGCTACGCCTTCGGCGCCGGGTCGTGGCTCCGCCGGGTACGGGGTCTCGGGGTCTACGACCTCCCACCGAGGGGGATCGGACGGACGCTCGCCGGCCTCCAGATGACCGTCCTCGCGTTCGCGCTCGTTCCGGTCGTCTCGCCGACCGTCGCGACGCTCTCCGTGACGCTCGTCGCGATACCGTTCCTCGCGGGCTTCCTCCGCGACTGGCTCTTCCACGCCGGTCACCTCGGCGAGGCGGAACACCGATGAGGGATTCTGCCGTAGTCCGGGTGTGTCCCGGAGGCTGCTTCGATTCGTCGAACCTCGGACCGTCGGGATCGAGCGGGAACCCGTCCCGACGCCGACCCCGGAGGAGGTGCTCGTGGAGACGGTCTGCTCCGGGATCAGCCCGGGGACCGAACTCATGCTCTTTCGGGGGGAGGCCCCGACGGACGTCCCGGCGGACGAGACGATCGCCGCGCTCTCGGGCGACCTCTCGTATCCGGTCGCGTACGGCTACGCCTGTGTCGGTCGGGTGACCCGGGTCGGAGACGAGGTCCCCGAGGACTGGCTCGACCGACAGGTGTTCGCCTTCCACCCCCACGCGAGTCACTTCACCGCCTCGCCCCGTGATCTCGTCCCGATCGAGGGACACCCCCCGGAGCGAGCGACGCTCCTCCCGCACGTCGAGACGGCGCTCTCGATCTGCATGGACGCCGGGCCGTCTATCGGCGAGCGGATCGGGGTCTTCGGACAGGGGCTGATCGGCCTGCTGACGACGCGAGTGCTCGCCGCTCACCCGCTCTCTCGACTCTCGACGGTCGACGGTTCGGCCGATCGGCGCGAACGCTCGGTAGAACTCGGTGCGGATCGGTCGATCTCACCCGAGGAGACGCTCTCGGAGCTCGACTGTGCGATCGAACTCTCCGGGAACCCGGACGCGCTCGACGCGGCGATCGGCGCGACGGGCTACGCCGGGCGGGTGATCGTCGGTTCGTGGTACGGCGAGAAGCGTGTCGACCTCGACCTCGGCGGCCGGTTTCACCGGAGTCGGATCTCGATCGAGTCCAGCCAGGTGAGCACCATCGCCCCCCGTCTCCGGGGACGGTGGGACACCGACCGACGGCTCTCGCTCGCGACCGAGTGGCTCTCGCGGCTCGATCCCGACACGTTTCTCACCCACCGACTCTCCGTGGAGGAGGCGACCGAGGCCTACCGACTGCTCGACCGCCGCGAAGCGGTCGGGGTCGTCCTCACCTACTGATTTTTCACGCTCCCGACCCTCCCCCCGGCATGTACGCCGTCGCCGTCGAGACGGAGTTCGTCGCACAGCATTTCCTCACGGTGCCCGACTGCGGCCCCGAGAACGAACTGCACTCGCACATCTACGGCCTCGACGTCGCGTTCGAGGGTACCGAGCTAGACGAACACGGTTACCTGCTCGACATCGAGGAGATCGAGGCGGAGGTCGAGAGGGTAGCGGCGCGCTATCGCGACGAGACGCTCAACGACCTGCCCGAGTTCGAGGGGCTGAACCCGAGCGTCGAGCACTTCTCGCGGATCGTCGCCGAGTCGATCGGTGAACGAGTCCCGACCGACCGCCTCGACGCGATCACCGTCACCGTAGGTGAGGACGATATCGCCCGGGCGGCCTACACGCTCTCGCCCTGATGCGGGTCGGTCTCGTGCTCTACGGCGACATCGACGGCCGATCCGGGGGCTTCCTCTACGACCGTGAGATCGTCCGTCGGCTCCGAGCGCGCGGTGTGGTCGTTGAGGTGCTCTCGTTGCCGTGGCGGGAGCAGCTGTCGACGGCGATCGCCGACGACCTCCGGTCGCCACAGCTTGAGCGAGGCGACGAGTTCGACGTCCTCCTCCAGGACGAACTCGCCCACCGCTCGCTCACGCTCACGAACCGCCGGCTCGACACCCCGACGGTCGCGCTCGTCCACATGCTCCGCTGGCCGACGTGCTCGGGGCCGGAGCGTCGCGTCGCGAGGGCGATCGAACGGGGATACCTGACGGGTGTCGACGGCTTCGTCTTCAACAGTCGAGCCACGAAGCGTGCGGTCGCGGGCGTGACCGATCCGTCGCCGAGCGTCGTCGCCTACCCAGCGGGCGACCGGTTCGACGTCGGAATCGACGCCGAGACGATCCGTTCGAGAGCCCACGCGGACCCGCTCCGCGTGGTCTTTCTCGGTAACGTGATCCGGCGAAAGGGGCTCGATACGCTGCTGGACGGCCTCGCTCGACTGCGATCGCCGTGGCGACTGACCGTCGTCGGCGACCTCGGCGTCGAACCGGACTACGTCCGCGAGATCCGCGGGCTGATCGAACGACTCGGGGTTCGCGACCGGGTGGCGCTCGCGGGCGGCGTCTCCGACGAGGCGCTGGTCGACGTGCTCCGCGAGAGCCACGTGATCGCGCTCCCCTCGCGCTACGAGCCGTTCGGGATCGCGCTGCTCGAGGGGATGTGTGCGGGACTGGTGCCGCTCGCGACGACCGCGGGAGGGCCACCGGAGTTCGTGGGTCACGGCGAGAACGGCCTCCTCGTGCCCCCGGAGGAGCCGACCGCGATCACGCGCGTGCTGGACCCGATCGCCACCGACCGCGATCGGCTCGCGGCGATGGGCGTCGCCGCTCACGAACGCGCGGGAGAGCACCCCTCGTGGGCCGAGACCGCCGACCGTGTCCACGGCCTGCTCCGGCGGGTGGTCGGATGAGCGAGCTCTCCCACGAGCGCTACCTCCACGCGAAGCGGACCGTCGACGATCGAGCGATCGACCGCGGGGTCTTCGATCGGCTCCGCGAGGAGCTGGCCGGAGCCGAGTCCCTCTCCGCGATCGAGATCGGCTGTGGCGTCGGGACCGGGTTCACGCGGTTCGCGGAC
>SKXI01000485.1 GCA_007128515.1 Halococcaceae archaeon
GCGCGAGTGCGGTCGTGGTCGGGACGGCGCTCTACGAGGGTCGGTTCACGCTCGCCGAGGCGCGGACGGCGGTGAGATCGACCTAGACCCGGATCTCGAAGCGCGCCCCGTCGTCGCTCTCCGCGAGGTCGATCTCCCAGCCGTGAGCCTCGACGACGTCGGCGACGATGGCGAGGCCGAAGCCGGTGCCGCCGCCGCCCGAGAACCCCCGGTCGAACACCTTCGCCCGTCTCCCCTCGGGGATGCCCGGACCGTCGTCGGAGACGGCGAAGCCACCGGAGTCGAGCGGTTCGATCGTGACGGTGACGTCGTCGCCGACGTGCTCGACGGCGTTGCGAAAGAGGTTCTCGAAGAGCTGCCGGAGCCTGCCTTCGTCGCCGGAGACGACGCCGAGCTCCGACTCGACCTCGAGCGTGGCGTCGGCGGTCGCGACGGTCCCCCACGCCTCGGTCACCGCCCGATCGACCGAGACCGGCCGGCGATCGGTGAGCTCCTGACCCGTTCTCGCCATCGTGAGCACGTTCTCCACGATCGCGTCCATTCGGTCGTGGGCGGCCGCAACCGACTCCAGGTGGCTCTCGTCGCCCGTCTGCCGCGCCAGCTCGAGGTGGCCGCTCGCGACGTTCAGCGGGTTTCTGAGGTCGTGGCTGACGATGTTGGCGAACTCCTCTAAGCGCTCGTTCTGCCTGGCGAGCGCGCGCTCTCGCTCCCGGAGCGCCCCCTCTCGATCGGTCCTGGAGAAGGCGGCCTCGACGTTCGCCGCGAGGGTTGAGGCGAGGGTTCTGTCGTGGTCCGAGAGCGCACCCACCTCGTCCGAGGAGGCGATGACCACCCCCTCCTGGCCGATCGGGACGTAGAGTTCGCTTCGCAGTACCGTCTCCGGGTTCAGGACCTCGTCCTCGTCGGTCACGTCGTCGTAGATGCGCGTCTCGCCGGCGCTGAACGCCTCCCAGGCGAGCGTTCCGGGACCCAGCGACGGCGGTTGGCCGAGGTTATCGCTCACCTCGTCGGTCCACGCGAGCGGGGCGAGCGTCCACGCCTCGCGGTCGAACACGTGGATACTGGTGTGTGGCAGCCCGAGGACCGAGGCGGCGGACTCGACCGCACGTTCCGCGACCGTCCGTCTGTCCTCCGCACCCATGAGGTCGCGCGTCGCCTCGTGGAGCCGCTCGATCGCGCGCTCGCGCTCGACGCGATCGGTGATGTCCACGTAGATGGCGAACACCCCGCCGTTCGAGTGCGGCGCCGCCCGGATGATGAACCAGCCGTCGCCCTCCGCCGTCCGCCGGCGGACCTCCGCCTCGATCGTCTCGCCCGCCCTGTTGCGCTCGATGAACCCCTCGTACTCGTCGAGGCGGTCGTCCGGGACGTGTGCGTCGCCCGGCTGTGTTCCGATCACCGTCTCGGCCTCGAAGCCGAACGTCGCCTCGTACTGCGGATTCGCCGCGACGATCCGCTCGGTCTCTAGATCGACCTCGATCGCCGGTGCGGGAAGCGCCTCGAACAGCGAGGCGAAGCGGTCGCGCTCGGCGCGCAGCGCCCGCGCCGAGCGCAGGCGACCGACCGCCTCGGCGACGTGGGTCGTGAGCAGCTCGGCGAGTTCGCGGTCGTCCTCGTCGAACCACCCGACCTCCTTCGAGACCGCCTGGAAGACGCCGATCTCCCCGATCGGAACGCTCAGTGCGGAGCGGTACTCCGGCTTCACCGGGTTCGCCTCCGGGTGGTCGCGGACGTCGGCGACGAGCGTCGACTCGCCGTTCCGGTACGTCAGTCCGGCGACCCCGTCCCGGATGGACTTCGACTCCACCCCGTCCGGGGGGAGTCCCGACGAGGTGGCCCTCACGCGGAGGCGGCCACCCTCCTCGACGGTGAGGACACACTGATCGAACTCCAGAACGCGCTCTGCGGCTTCCGCGGCGATCCGGTAGACCTCGGCCTCCTCCAGGGCTGCGCTCAGCTCCGATTCGATCTCGTGAAGCTGGGCGATCTTGTCCCGACTCTCGCGGAGCGCTCTCCGGTCGGCGGCCGACCGCACCAGCCGACGGATCCGGTGGGAGAGCACCGACGGCCAGTCGCCACAGGTCCGGACGACGTCGGTGACCGGTGCCGCCCCGATGTCGATGGGGTCGCCGCCGTCGACGATCCCGATGATCGGGACCTCGGGACGACCCTCCCCGATCGAGCGTGCGAGATCGAACCCCGCCGGAACGGCCTCGACGACCACACAGTCCGGGTCGGTCTCCCCGGCCAGCGAGGGCGCGTCGGCGGTCCTCGTGGCGTGGACCGACAGCCCGACGACCTCGGCGAGGGCGGAACGACGGGAGCCGCCGACGGCCGCCACCACCACCGGCTGCGAGCGCTCGCCTCGGGTGCGCGATTCGGCCATGACGCGCAAGAGCGCGCCGTGGGTCATAAGTCCTGTCGGCGGAACGGAACCGGCTTATGCCGCGGTCGCTTTTCCCTCGCATGGCAGGGAGAACGGCCGCGATCACCCGCGAGACGGCCGAGACCGAGATCGAGTGCACCCTCGAGATCGACGGCGAGGGCGACTGCGTCGCCGAGACGGGAATCGGGTTTCTTGACCACATGCTGCACGCGTTCGCCGCCCACGGGCTGTTCGACCTCACCCTGCGCTGTGACGGCGACCTGGCGGTCGACGACCACCACACGGTAGAGGACTGTGCGATCGTCGTCGGCGAGGCGTTCTCGGAGGCACTCGGCGAGAAGGAGGGGATCGTCCGCTACGCCGACCGGCGAGTGCCGCTCGACGAGGCCGTCGCGGGCTGCGTCGTGGACGTGAGCGGCAGGCCCCGCTTCTACTTCGAGGGGACGTTCTCGCAGGACTCGGTCGGCGAGTTCACGAGCGACATGGCGAGACACTTCGCGGAGTCGCTCGCGATGCACGCCGGGCTGACGATGCACGTCGAGGTGTCGGGCGAGAACGCCCACCACGAGA
>SKXI01000222.1 GCA_007128515.1 Halococcaceae archaeon
AGCTGATCGAGGGCTACCAGCGCGAGGGCGACTCGATCGGCGGCTCGATCGAGTTCGAGATCAGGGGCGTTCCCAGGGGACTCGGGGCGCCGCGGTTCGACGGGCTCCCCTCCCGGCTGGGCGCTGCGATCATGTCGATCCCGGCGACGACCGCCTTCGAGTTCGGCCTGGGGAAGGAGGCGAGCCGGTACTCGGGATCGGAGCGAAACGAGGACTGGACGTTCGACGACGGGGACTCGTTTCCCGAGATCCGGAGCGAGGAGGGTGATCCGGTGCCCGTCGGCAACGACCACGGGGGGATCCAGGGCGGGATCAGCACCGGTGAACCGATCTACGGCGAGGCGACCTGGCACGCGCCGACGTCGATCCCGAAGGAGCAGACGACCGTCGACTGGGAGACGGGCGAGGAGAAGGAGGTACAGGTGATCGGCCGCCACGACCCCGTCCTCCCCCCGCGGGCGGTCCCGGTCGTGGAGGCGATGTGTGCGCTCACGGTCGTGGACTTCATGCTGCTCGCGGGGAGGATCAACCCCGATCGTGTTGACGGGCAGGTCGGCGAGTACGACACCGACTACCACCCGCGGAGCCCGCAGAACGACGGATAGGGACCGACGGCACGAGAACTTATATCCCCTGGGTGGCTGAGTAAGGAGTAATATGGCAGAGATTGGCTACCTCGCGAGTGCCGCGCTCATGGGACTGCTGTTGGTCGCGGTCGCGGCGGCCGTCGCCCGTCACGAGGGGTGGGTGTCGGTGGCGGAGGAGGGGCCCGAACCGGAGTCCAGCTGGGACGCGACCGTCGACCGCCTCGACGGGCTCGCGCGGAACCCGACCGTCTGGACGCTCACGTTCGTCGTGCTCACCGCCGCCATCGGTGTCGGGGTGATCCTCTTCGTCGGCGGCGGACCGGTCCCCGAGGGGACGCAGGCGCTCGCGGGGATGATCGTCGCCGGTATCCTGGGGCTGGTCGTCTGTGGCTTCCTCTTCGCCGGGACCTACCTGACGGCCAAGTCGAAGGGCCGCTCGACCGCCTGGGGGGTCGCCGAGGGCACCGCGGCGCTCGGCCTCCTGATCATCGTCGCGATCGTCCTCGCGCTCGTCCTCGGCTGACGCGATGAGCGAGGCCACGCTCTCCCGGCTACGACCGTCGATCTCGGCCCGTGAGGCGCAGTGGATCGGGGCCGTCGTCGCCCTCGAGTTCTGGCTCCTCGGCCTCTTCTTCTGGGTCAGCCCGGCCGAGCCGACGAGCGTCCGCTACGCGCTCTATCCGTTCGTCTGGATCAACGTCGGCCTCTGGGTGATCGTGAAGGCGACCCCGCCGGCCGCGGCGTCCCGTCACCGGGCGGTGGCGGCCCTCGTCGCGGTCACGTACTTCCTCGTGCTGGCCGCGCTCTCGGGGTTGATCGGCCTCCACGTCGGTCACGACCACCTCGGACACGGGTTCCCCGGCGTCCACGCCACGCTGGGAGCGCCGGGGTGGGGACCGGCGGTCGCCTACGTCGGCGAGACGCTCCACCTCTCGTTCGTCCCCTACCTCGTGATCGGCTACATCGGGCTGGCGTACCTCGTCTACGTGACCGTCCTCGACGCGACGGGGGCGGCGCTCTCCGGGGTGCTCGGCCTGGCCTCCTGTGTCGGCTGTACGCTCCCGGTCGTCGCCTCGCTCGTGGCGGGCGTCGCCGGCGGCTCGTCGGCCGTCACCGCGGCCGTCTACAGCCTCTCGATCGACATCTCCACCGTCGTGTTCGTCCTCGCGGCCGCGTTGCTCTACTGGCGACCGGGGTACGACTCCCTCCGGTAGAGGACCACGAGCACGACGAGGAGGGCGAACTCCGAGAGCTTCGAGACGAGCGCGAGCGGGTCCCCGCGCAGGTGGTGGGGACCGAAGAGGATCTCGCCGAGCGTGTGGGCGTGACCCGGCCGGTCGAGCAACGGCCACCACGCCCCGTGGCCCGCCATGTGCCAGCCGAAGTAGCCCGCCAGGTGGACGACCATGAGGGCCATCCCGGCGAGGTAGATCGGTTTCCGGGGAACGCCCAGCAGGACGAGGTTCGCGCCGACGATGATCGCGACCCCGGAGAGCACGAACGCCGCCGGCCTGGGATCGATCAGCGGTGTGCCCGCGAGGGTGTACGCGACGAACGCCGGGGTCCCGAGCGTCGGATGGAACAGGTGGATGAGAGCGACGACGTACGCGAGCCCGGCCGCGAGGTAGCGCAGCCCTCGGTCGGAGAGGCGAACCCGTCTCCTCTCGGCCGAATCGGCACCGCGGTGCTCTCGGGTCACGGATGGTACCGGCTCAGAAGATCGAGTAGGTCGCGGCGACGGTCAACAGGAACACCGCGAACGCGCCCATTCCGACGAGGTACGTGAGCGAGCGCGGCTCGAACCGCAGGTGTTGGAAGTAGGCCACGATCAGCAGCGTCTTCGCGACCGCCGTCACCATCGTCATCGAGACGGCCGTCCAGTAGTCGAACAGCTGGAAGAAGATCACCTTCGAGGTCGCGAGGACCAGGAGGGCGACGTAGATCGCGGTGTAGAGTTTCACCGACGTCATGAGCCGATAGATACCCTCTCACACACTTATAGGTTTGCGTGGACTGCCCCGTGTGTCGATAAGTAGTTAACCGTCCGGGGGGCTTTTCCGACGAATGGCGACCCGGCGACCCGATACCGCTCGCTGGTTTCCCGCGCTCCTGACGGGGACGCTCGTCGTGCTGGTGTTCGCCGACGTGGCGGCCGCCAGCAACGTCGTGACCGGGCTTCAGGACGACGGGGGCGACGTGACGGTGCCGACGTGGCTCTACCTGGTGACCGGGGGGGCCGTCGTCGGCGCGTCCGGGCTGCTGTCGATGCTCGTCACCGATCGCGCGTTCATCGAGCGTATCCACGACCGGTCGATCCGCCTGACGGCGGGGCGAGTACGGCATCTCGTCACCCTCGGGGGCGTG
>SKXI01000185.1 GCA_007128515.1 Halococcaceae archaeon
CCGGGCCGGAGATCGACTGGAAGTGCGCGTCGATCTCGTTGGCGACCGCCCTCGCCATCAGCGTCTTTCCAGTCCCTGGCGGGCCGTGGAGCAACACGCCCTTCGGCGGCTCGATCCCGAGCGTCTGGAAGAGCTCGGGGTGACGCATCGGCAGCTCGATCATCTCACGGACCTGCTCGAGCTCGTCGTCCAGGCCGCCGATGTCCTCGTATGTCACGCCGGGGACGTCCGTCTCCACCCCGTCGACCGCGTCGACCGTTATCTCGTCGGCGCTCCGATCGATCGTCTCGACGGTCGTCCGGTTCCCGACGATCACCGTGCCCTCCGGGTCGGTGTCGACGACCGTGAACGGGATCCGTCGACCCGACCGGCCGGAGAGGAGGCCGAAGCCGATCGACAGCGCGACGGTCTGCCCGGCCGTCACGGCCCGGTTCGAGAGCTCCTTCCGGACGACGGGGCCGAGGTCGCCCCGGACCCGGAGGCTCTCCGGGAGCGCGATCGTGATACGGTCGGCTTGTTCGACCTCGACGGGCTCGACGTCCACTCTATCGTCGATGCCGACGTTCGCCGCGTGCCGGAGCTGTCCGTCGATGCGGATCGTCCCCCGGCCCGCGTCCTCGGCGTCGCTCGGCCAGACGCGCGCGACCGCCCGTCCGCCGTCACGACCGGTGATGGCGACGAAGTCGCCGGCGGAGACGTCGAGCTCTCGAAGCACCGTTCGATCGATCACGGCCATTCCGCTACCTGGCTCTCGTTTCTTGATAAGGACGGTTGTAACTGTTTACCGGTGATCACCGACCCGTAGGGGCGATCACCGGTAAGAGACTACAACCGTCCTTATGAGCTGTTTGACTGTCAGTCTCATGGTCACCGAGTGCTCCGATCCGCGGTGGTTTCCGCTCGGTACCCGTCAGGGACCGATCTCGATCTCCCGTCCGGGGAGGGTGACACCCCGTTCGATCGGGAGTCTGACCTCGAGAACGCCGTTCGTGTACGTGGCGTCGATCCCCTCGTCGTCGACGGACTTCGGGAAACGGAACCGGCGGTGGTAGCTCCGCCGTCGCCCGCGGCTCTCGTCGTCGTGTTCCGCGGCGACGGCGAGGACGCCCTCGTCCCATGCGAGGCTGAGTTCCTCCCGTCGAAGCCCGGCAGCTCGACGCTCAGGACGAACCCGTCGACGGTCCGCCGGTGGAACCCCGGGAACCGATCGCGGTCGACGGTCGTCGGAACCGAGCGAGCCGTCTACGCGGCCTCGGAACGACCCGTCGGGGCCGGGCTCACTTCGGATCGCCGACTCGCGGGGCACGCTCTCGCTCCCCGAGGACCCACTCCAGCTCCTCGATCGCGTGGAGCACCACCGTTTCGCGTTCCTCCTCCAGGGGCGACCCCGGTGGGTCGAGGTCGTCGTACAGCGTCTCCAACCGCTCGATCCGTTCCTCGATCTCGGCGGCCTCTCGCATACCCGCCCGGACGCGCCCCGCGAGGTAATAGCTACGCTTCGAAGCGCCGCCAGAGGATCCCGACGACGAGGACGACGAAGAGCACCCCCGCGAGCACGTAGAGGTGATCGCCGTGCAGTATCGCGCTCGTGAAGTACAGTCCCATGATGCCGGCGAGCAGCGAGAGGCTGAGCCAGTGGGCTCGGAAGAAGGCGCCCGCGGTTCGCACGCTCATCGTCCCCCCGTCGTCGTCGCACGCTCAAATACGCTCCGACCGAGCCATTGAGGAGCGTCGAGTCTCTACGGGTGGTATGGACGTCGTGAACTGATGGAGCGGAACAAGCTCGCGTTCATCGTCGTGATCGCGGCCGGTATCGCCCTGCCGGGGACGATGGCGTACGTGGCGAACGCGATACTCGACCAGCCGGGGCTCGGCCAGGTCATCTGGACGGTCGGCTTCGGTTCGATGGTCCTCGTCGTCTGGTACGTCTGGCTCAGGCCGCTCGACATCACCGGCCCGGAGTACGAGGGCGGGACGACCGGCCCCGAGTGGGAGCGCGACGAATGAGAATCTTGATTACTCGGACGGTGTCACTCCCACTATGATCGAGTTCGTGCCGCTGGGATTCCTCGACGACATCATCCGCCAGTACCACGTCGGTCACGTCCTCCTCGCGGCGTTCGGGGCCGCGGTGCTCGGGAGCCTGCTGCTGTCACGAAAACTGATGGCGCTCAACGTCGCGCTCTTCGGCGTGATCTTCCTGCTCACGCCGGGCGACGTGATGGGCGGCGGTTCGGAGCTGAAACTGCTCGGCCTCGCGCTGCTCGTCGTCGGTATCGTCCTCTACACGACGTTCAAGGACTGATCGCTCTGTGGTCTATACCCTCTCGCTTCCTTGACTCCTTCCCAGCACCACGTATGAACGTCGTCGAGCGGTACCGGACGGTCCTCGTCGTCGCGGTCGTGAGGGATCTGCTCGCGGCACGGATCTCCGGGGTTCCCGCCGTCGCCGAGGCGCTCGTCCTCCCGTCTCTGATGGTGATGCTCCTGAGCGCGTTCGCGGGCATCCAGCTCTGGTGACTCCGCGACGCGTTCGGAAACCACCGGGTCGTCGCGCCGAGCCTTCGTGAACTTCGTCTGGAGCCCGCTGCTGGCCGTCGGCCTCGGTGCGGTCTTCCTGCGCGACCAGCCCGCACTCTGGGTCGGGCTGATCGTGCTACTGGTCACGCCGTGTACCGACTGGTACCTGACCTTCACCGACCTCGCCGACGGCGACGTCCCGCTCGCGACGTCGCTGTTGCCCTACGACCTCGTCCTCCAGCTCCTCTCCCTCCCGCTTTCCCTCTACGTCTTCGCGGGCGCGCTCGTCGTTCCCGCTCGACCTGCTCGCGCTCGTCATCGGCCCGCTGCTCGAACCCCCGCTTTTGAGCCTCGTCTCCCGGGTCCCCCTCGGCATACGTGCGGGAGGGTGGGAGCCCGGGTAGCGAGCGACGGGCGCTACCGGCC
>SKXI01000205.1 GCA_007128515.1 Halococcaceae archaeon
ACGCCTACGGCTCCGCCAACGGCGACTGGGAGGAACACCTCGAACGGGGTCGGATCTACGCCGACGCGGGCGTGGACCTCGTCTGGCCGGAGATGCCGGACCCGAGCAGGCAGGACGCCGCCAGGTACGCGGAGACGATCCACGAGACCCACCCGGATCTCGACCTCGCGTTCAACTACTCCTCGTCGTTCGCGTGGGGAGAGCAGGACGATCCCCTGACGTTCCAGGAGCTGGGCGAGCTCGGCTACAAGTACATATTCATCACGCTGTTCGCGCTGCACTCCGGCGCGCACGCCGTCTACGAGGACTTCGAGCGGCTCGCCGAGGAGGACGAGCGCGCGCAGTTCGACCTCGAGGAGCGCTACATCGGCCACCCCACGGAGTCACACCACGAGCTCTCACAGGTGAGCCGGTACCAGGACATCGAGATGCGCTTCGACAGCGAGGCGAGGGCCCGAATCGAGGGCTCTGAGGGGTTCACCGAGGACAGGGAGACCCTCCAGACGGCCGAGGAGGAGCGGGAGGAGCCGCCGACGGCCGACGACGACTGATACGACCGTACAGCTCACCGCACGAGCCCGAGTCTATCACTTTCTTTCGGCCACCGACCGGCTATGCGTAGCGTTCATACGAACAGCTAATAAAAGCCGAGCCCTAGATGCGACCGAAGCGGTGTCTCAATGGTAAGGAAGACGCAGGTGGCCACGAGCAAGGCGATTCAGCGACAGACGGGCAAGACCTTCTACTTCGCGACGAGGCTCCTGCCGGAGCGTGTCCGCCACGCCACGTACGTGCTCTACGCCTTCTTCAGGCTCGCCGACGAGGTCGTCGACGACGCCGAAGGCGTCCCCCCCGAGACACAGTACGACCAGCTCGAGACCCTCAGAGCCGAGGCGCTCGGCGACCGCGAGCCGGAGAACGAGGTGCTGGAGGCGTTCTGTGAGCTGCGCGAGCGCTACGACATCCCCGACGAGGACGTCCGGGTGTTCGTCGACGCGATGGCGACCGACATCGAGAAGTCCCGGTACGCCACCTACGACGAGCTCGAGACGTACATGAACGGCTCGGCGTCCGCTGTGGGCCGGATGATGACCGCCGTGATGCAGCCCGAGGAACCCGAGAAAGCGCTGCCCCACGCGACGACGCTCGGCGAGGCGTTCCAGATGACGAACTTCCTCCGGGACGTGCGCGAGGACATCCGGGACAGGGACCGGATCTACCTGCCCGAGGAGACCCTCGCGCGTCACGGCGTCACCGAGGAGCAGATCCGCGAGTACCGGATGGACGAGTCGTTCGCGGCGGTGATGCGCGAGGAGCTCCGCAGGACCGAGCGGCTCTACCGCGAGGGCGTCCGGGGGATCAAGTACCTCCCCGAAGACTGTCAGTTCCCCGTGCTACTCGCCTCGGTGCTCTACGCCGAACACCACCGCCTGATCAGGGGTATAGAGTACGACGTGCTCACGAAGGAGCCCAACCTCGGCACGCTGCGGAAGGTCGCGCTGCTCCTCAGGACGAAGTGGCACTGGCGCCGGAGCAGGGACCCCGAGTACGTCTTCAGGAAGGTGAGCGCGGTGCCCTCCCCGCCGGAGCCGACTCACGGCCGCCACGGCGAGGGGCTTCCGACCCGTTAACGCGAGGGGAGCGCTCCGGTCGAAAGGACGTCGAAGTCGAACCAGTCGCTCCTGATCAGCACGCCCGCGAGTCCCGCCGCGAGCCCGAACGGCACCCAGTTGCCGAAATACAGGTTCACGAGCCCCCAGAACAGCAGGAAGCTCACGAGGTCG
Source organism: Halococcaceae archaeon (assembly GCA_007128515.1). Taxonomy (GTDB): domain Archaea; phylum Halobacteriota; class Halobacteria; order Halobacteriales; family Halalkalicoccaceae; genus Natronorarus. The sequence goes on from SKXI01000205.1 coordinate 1,785, forward strand.
TCCAGCAGGAACGGGCAGGTCGCGAGGCGCGCGCTCACCCGCCGGTGATCGAAGGCGGCCTGGATCAGCGAGACGGCGACCGCACCCGAGAGCAGCCAGCCGGCGTAGTTGATCGCGGGGACCCCGTAGTAGAGACCCGGCGAGTCCCACGCCCAGAAGCCGAGCGCCACGGCGCCCGGGTCAAGGATCAGGTCGAGGGTGATCACGCAGCCGAGGGTGAGGACGAACCGTTTCGGGAGGGATGCGTCGCCCGCGAACAGCAGGACGAGCAGGAAGCTGTTGAGCAGGATCGGGAAGTAGAACACGGGGAGTCCGAGCGGGACGAGGTCGAACAGCATCGGGCCGAGGTCCAACTGGTAGGAGAACTCGCCGTAGGGGTAGCCGGTGAGCACGCCGGTGAGTTCGATGCCCCAGGTGAACAGCGCGAGAACCCCCAGCCCGGCGAGCGCTCTGCGGGTGACCACGGGGAGCAACCCGGCGATCAGCGGCGAGACCATCACGAGGTTCGCGGCGATGATGAGATACGGGTTCATCGCCAGTTCGGGCGGGAGTAGTCCGTGGCGGCCCGCGATCAGCAGGGCGACCCCCACGAGGGGAAAGGTGACGGCGATCGTAAAGCGGTTGTCGAGGACGGTCTCCTCCAGGACGGTCTCGACCCTCCGGCGAGGAACCCGGTGGGAGAGGACCTCGCTCACGCTCTCACGCCCCGACTGGTCGTCATCGGTGATCGTTCGGATCGCCCGCACTTAGCGTCACTCGTTTCGAGCCGTTCCGACCGTCCACAGGAACCCACGGTACTCGGCGGTGAACGCCTCGGGCTTTTCCATACCACGAGGTGGCCCGCGCCGGGGATCGCCACGGATCGGGCGTCGGGGATCGTCCGTTCCACGTGGGCGGCGTGGTCGAGGACGGGTCCGCTCTCGTCCTCGCCGTTTACGATCAGCGTCGGGACGTCGATCGCTGCGAGGTCCGTTCCCCCGAGATCGTAGGTCGCTTCGAAGACCTCGGTGAACTCCCGAGTGTCGAACCCCGCGGTCGTCTCCCTGACGTACGCCTGGACCGTTTCGTCGCGGCCGAATCACCCCGCCCCGCGCAGCCGGCGGGCGAGCCAGAACGCCCAGTTCGCGTACCGCTTCGGACCCAGCAGCCGAACGGAGAGC
>SKXI01000082.1 GCA_007128515.1 Halococcaceae archaeon
CTCCCTCACGCCGTCTCCGATCTCGTAGTCGAGATCCGCACGAGCGGCCGAGACGTCGAGGTGCTGGGCCGACCAGTCGAGCGGCGGGCCGTCCTCGACGGTGATCTCCGCGTCCGGGATCACGTCCCGGACGACCGCGGCTACCTCGCTCACGGTTCGAAACTCGCCCCGAACGTTGTAGACGGACTGACTGAGCCCGGCGGAGTCGGCGAGCACTGCCGCTCCGAACGCGCTCGCCGCGTCACGGACGGAGAGCCAGCTGATCGCGCCGTCGGCGGGCGAGACGCGTACGGGTTCACCCCGAGCCGGTTTCTCGAACAGCTCAGCGAACTCCACGCCGTGACCGGCAGCCGGTCCGAAGATCCCGGTAGGCCGGAGCGCGACGACCGAGAGGCCGTACTCGGCGGCGTACTCCCGGCCGAGTCGCTCCGCGAAGAGCTTCGCCGCGGCGTAGGCGCTCTCGGGTCGCAGTACCGACTCCTCGGGCACCCGTCCCGCGTCGTACGCCGCATCGGGGGCGTAGACCGTCTCGCTGGAGGCGAGGACGACCCTCTCGACCTCGGTTCGCCGGGCGACTTCGAGCACGCTCCGTGGCCCGCCCGCGTTCACCCTCGCCCGCTCGCCGGGCCCTCGGTCTGTACCGAGTATCGCCGCGAGGTGGACGATCCGATCGACCCCGTGCTCGCGGATCGCCCGTTCGAGCGAGTCCGGTTCGGTCACGTCGCCGCGGACGACCGGGTGACCGGGCTGGTCGCCCCGTTCCGCGGCAGCGGCGTCGAACGCGATCGGTTCGTGTCCCTCCGATTCCAACTGCTGACAGAGTGCCGATCCGACGAACCCGCTACCACCGGTGACGAGTACGTGCATGGCCCCTTCTGTACCGGGTACAGGGATAAACCCACACGCGACGAAGCCGGCCACCCTCGCGGCTTCACGCAGGGTTTTGTCGGTGGCCCGCTCACGCCCGGCGTGAACGCCGATTCGACCGCCGTGCCGCGCGAGACGACGGTCGTCGTCGGCCTCGTGAGCGGCTCGCACGTGATCAACCACACCTACCTCGTGCTCTTCCCGCCGATCCTGGGCGTGCTCGCCGTCGAGTTCGACGTCGGCCTCGCCGCGCTCGGCGTCGCGATGGGCGTCCAGGCGTTCGTCAACACCGCCTTTCAGCTCCCGTTCGGCTACCTCGCGGATACCTACGACCGGACGCTCGCGCTGGAACTCTGTCTCGGGCTCGGTGCGCTCGGCGCGTTCGTCCTCGCGCTCGCGCCCACCTTCGAGTGGCTGCTCGTCGGCCAGGCGATCCTCGGGGTCGGGATCGCCGGTCACCACCCCGCACACTTCCCGCTGATCGCCGACTCGACACCCGAGCGGCTCCGGGGACGGGCGTTCAGCGTCCACGGCTTCGCCGGGAACGTCGGCTTCGGCGCCGCGCCGCTGCTCATCGTCGCCGTGATGGGGCTCGGCCACTCCTGGCGGGTCGCCTTCGCGCTGCTCGGCCTCTTCGGACTCGCCTACGCCTTCCTCGCGTTCGTCGTCCTCACCCGGTTCGTCGATCCCTCGATCAGGGTTCCGGAGCGGGGTGGTTCACAGGAAGGGACACCCATCCAGCGCGTCCGCAGCGGGGTCCGGGCGGTGTTCGAGGCGCCGGGCATCCTCGCGCTCGGGCTGTTCGCGCTCGTCGGCTCGACCGCCGGCTGGGGGATCACCTCGTTCGTCGTCACCCTGCTGGAGGAGGGCTACGGCGTCGCGCCGAACGTCGCGAGCCTCACCCTCTCGGCGATGTTCGGCGCCGGTGCTCTCCTCATGCTCGCCGGCGGCGATCTCTCCGATCGGTTCTCCCCGGGACCGGTGATCGTCGGGAGCTACGGGCTGCTCGTCGTCTTCGTCTTCGCCCTCTCCTCGCTCGCGGTCCCCCCACCGGTAGCGATCGGCGCGGCGATCCTCGCCGGGAGCGTCACGAGCCTCGCGATCCCCGCCCGCGACACGCTCGCGGACGCCCTCTCACAGCGCGCCGACCTCGGCCGGAACTTCGCGATCATCACGATCGGGATCATGGTCGGGAGTACGATCGCCCCGCCCCTGTTCGGGTTCGTCATCGAGACGGCGGGGTTCAGGGTGGCGTTCACCTCGATCGCTGGCGTGGCCGCGCTCGGCGTCCTGATCACCGCCTGGATCGTCCGGACGTGGGGCGACGGACACGGCTCGGAAAGCGGGGTCCCGAGCGACTAACGCGAGACGGCGACGGCAACGAGGTAGATCGCGATCGCCGTGAGGACGATCGTCGCGCCCGTGGCGATCGACCACTGGTACGAAAAGAGGATGCCGAGGATCACCGAGAGCTCGCCGAACACCACCGAGAGCGCCATCCCCTGGGTGAACGAGTTCGTGAGCTGCATCGCCGCCGCGACGGGGACGACGAGCATCGCCGCGACCAGGATCGCCCCGAGGATCTGCATCGCCGCGACGATCACGAGCGCGGTGAGCACGATCAGCAGCGTGTCGTAGACCCAGACGTTGATCCGTGCGAGTCGCGCCGCCTCCCGGTCGAAGGTGATGAACAGCAGCTGTTTGTGGGTGAGCCCGACCATCCCGAGCACCGCGAGCGTCAGCCCGACCATGAGCTGGACGTTGCCGAACGGGACGAACAGGATGTCGCCGAAGAGGTAGCTGTTGATCTCGCGGCCGAAGGCGACGCCGTAGGAGACGACGGCGATCCCGAGCGCGAACCCGCCGGTGAGCATGATGGCGATCGGGACGTCCGCGTACGAGTCGGTGTGGACCGAGAGGTACTGGATGCCGAGCGCGGCCAGTGTGGCGACGACGAGCGCGGCGAACAGGGGAAACGACGCCCACTCGACGAACGTACCGAGGAAAAGCCCGATGGCGACACCGGCGAACGCGGTGTGCGCGAGCGCCTCGCCGATGAGCGCCATCTGGCGGTTGACGAGATAGGCCCCGACGATCGGCGCGGCGATCCCGATGAGCAGCCCCGTGGTGAACCCACGCTGGAGGAAGCCGCTGCAGACGAGCCAGCTATCGACCGTACTGCAGGTCGCTCCCCAGAACGCGTCGTACAACGGCGGGAAGACGACGTAGATGAACACGTAGAGCGAGACGAAGACGAGCGGTACTCCGATCGCAACCGCGGCGGCCTCGCGTCTCGAGTCGAAGAGGCGCTCTACCGTCGCCCGCACGTTCATAGCTGCTGTTTCCGAGCGGGTGCTCGTTTCCCCATCCCCTCGACCCCGTAGGCCCGGGCGAGGGCGTCGCTCTCCGCGAAGGCCTCGGGGCTGCCGTGGTGGAACAGCTCGCGGTTGATGCAGACGACCGTGTCGACGTGCTCGGTGACGACGCCGATGTCGTGTTCGATCAGAACGATCGTGATCCCGCGGTCGTTCAGTTCGTTCAGCAGCTCGTAAAACCGGTCACGCGAGTCGGCGTCCACGCCAACCGTCGGCTCGTCGAGCGCGAGCAGGTCCGCCTCGCCCGCGAGCGCCCGGGCGATGTAGGTTCGCTGTTTCTGGCCGCCGGAGAGCCGGTTGATCCGCCGGTCGGCCAGGTCGGCGATTCCGACGCGCTCGAGGGCGTCGTCGACGATATCGTGGTCATCGGGGCGCAAGCGACGGAGGCCGACGTGCGGGTACCGGCCCATCGTCACGACCTCTCGCACGGTGATCGGCATCGTGGAGTCCGCCTCCGTCGACTGCTGTGAAACGTAGCCGAGGCGTTCTCCTTCGCGGAAACCCTCGGCGGGCTGGCCGAACAACCGGACGCTCCCCGTATCGGGCGTCATCAGTCCGAGCATGATCCTGAGGAGGGTCGTCTTCCCGGAGCCGTTCGGCCCGATCAGCCCGACGAACTCGCCCGCTTCGACCGCCAGCGTGACGTCCTCGACGACCGGGTGCTCGTCGTAGGCGAACGTGACGCCCTCGGCTTCGATTACGTAATTCATTCTCTCTCAACTATTGTTTCGATGCGTCAACCTACGGGTTTCTACGGTAACAACCTTTCCGGTCGATCGCTCGTGGGATCGACCGGCCCGTCACTCCACCTCGAGCGCGAGTTCGAGCGTCTCGAGGTTGATCGCCCGCTGGTGATCGAAGTACGTCTCGACCCCGTCGTCGATCATCTCCTCGGTGATCCCCTCGATCGGCGAGAGCGGCAGGATCTCCGTCCCCGTCTCCTCGGCGAGCGACTCCGCCAGGTTGGTCGGCTCCAGCATGTCGTAGAGGATGTACTGGACGTCGTGTTCCTCGACGAGCTCCTCGACCTCCTGGATCTCTGCCGCGGAGGCCTCGTTGTCGGGGGAGATGCCGACGGGCGAGAAGATGTCGAAGCCGTACCGGTCCCACCACCACTGGAACGAGTCGTGACTCCCGATGATGACCTGGTCCTGTTGGCGACGATCCGCCAGGTCCCGGAACTCCGCGTCGAGTGCGTCGAGTTCCTCGATGTACGCCTCGCCGTTTTCCTCGTAGGTGTCGGCGTTGTCCGGGTCCATCTCCGAGAAGCCCCTCACGACGTTCTCGACGCCGGCCTGGAGCTCTATCGGGTTCATCCAGAAGTGTTCGTCGTTGTCCTCCGCGGGGCTGTCGATGAACGTGATTCCCTCGGAGATCTCGATGACGGTGGTGTCGTCGTCGTTCGCGAGCTCGTCCGCGGCGTCGTCCTGCCAGCTGGAGAAGTCCCTCGTGTAGATGAAGGCGTCGGCGTCCTCGATATCCCTGACGACGCCCGGATCGGGGTCCCAGTCGTGACCGTGTTCGCCCATCGGGACGATGTCCTCGACCGTCACGTGTTCCCCTCCGACCTGCCGTGCGACGTCGTAGGGCATGACGAACGACGCGAGGGCACTGAACGACGTGTCGTCGTCCGAATCGCTCGCCTGCCCGTCGTCCGCCGAGCCGTCGGGGTTGTCCGAACCGGAGGCGTTCCCGCCGGAGCCGTCGTCGTCTCCGCCCCCACCACCGATACAGCCCGCGAGCGTCGTGCCGAGCAGCCCACCGCCCGCCGCCAACACCCGCCGTCGTGTCGTGCGACACCGATCGACCGCAGCGTACGTATTCATCAGCTGATTTAGACCCGTCTAACATTAGTATTTTACGCACTCATCTTTCGAACGTGTCGAAACTAACTCCCGCTCTGTCACCGAAACGGTCGACGCGAACTCGGGGATCGAACAGGATACTCAAACCGCTTCCGCGACCACGGTCACGCGAACGTGACGAGCGACCTCTTCGGGGAGGGAGACGCTCTCGTCGTGGCCTTCCGCTCTCGCCGTCACCATCCCGAACGGGGCGACCTCCTCGATGGCGAGTTCGGTCCCCGGGTCGACGCCGTGTTCCGAGAGGTACTCCAGTACAGCCGGATCGTGGTCGCTCACCTCTTCGACCCGAACGGTAGCGCCCTCCTCGAACTCCGAGAGCGCCGTCGCGGGCCGGCGTTCCGGGGGTTCGAGGTCCTCGTTCGGGATCGGCGCGCCGTGGGGGTCGACGGTCGGGTCCGCGAGCGCCGCGGCGACGCGAGCCTCGAACTCCTCCGAGATGTGGTGTTCGAGGCGGTCGGCCTCGTCGTGGACCTCCTCCCAGGAGTAGTCGAGGTGCTCGGTGAGGTACGCCTCGAGCAGCCGGTGGTGGCGGATCACCTCGAGCGCGACGCGCTCGCCGTCGGGGGTGAGCGTCACCCCCTTGTACTTCTCCCTGTCCACCAGATCGCGCTCTTCGAGTTTGTCGAGCATGCTCGTCACCGTCGGGGAGGTCACCCCGACGTGCTCGGCGATCTCCGAGGTCCGGATCCGCTGTTCGCCGTCGCGTTCCGCCTGGAGGGTGTAGATCGCCTTGAGGTAATCCTCCATGACGGCGCTCAGCATCATGGGTGGATTAGATGGTTCTAAACCCTAAATCTATCGGGCCGGTCCCGGGCGACCGAAGCTATTGGACTTCCAACAGCAACTCGCTGCGGAGAACGCTCTTGTACGTCTCCGTCGAACGACCTGTCGGGGAGGTGCACGGTGCCACGGTCGGTCGTCGGGCACCGGGGCCTCCGGCCCTTCGTGATACGGACAGCAGACAGGATGAGTTCTCGGAGCGAGACCGAAGAGCCCGCAGAGGCGTCTCGGTGGATTCACGGCTGCGGGGAGTAAGCCCCCTTCTGTTTTCGAACCCGGCATTCGGCTGAGCACCCGCGTCCGCGTCCGGGCTACCTGTGGACGCGGGCTTGCACCGGCGAGGGTGGCCGTTCCATCCGTTCGCTCCCGTTCGCGTGGTCTTCGACCGCGCAGTTCGCGGCTCACGCCGCTCGCGTGAACGTGATCCGATGGATCACGCAGTTCGCGGCTCACGCCGCTCGCGTGAACGCGATCGTCGATCGCGCTTCCCTCGGCGGGTTAACTCCCTCCCCTCTCGGGTCGGTTCGCACGCCTCATCGGTCGGAGAGCGGGGTCTCGTCTCTGTTCCAGAGCCGGCGGTCTCCCGCCCCGGGCTTGCGCCCGGTCGCCTGCCCGGACGGTGGGGGGACTTTCCTCATGTGCGTGCCGGCGGGCACGAGCGTGCCTGTCTGCACGACACACGGGAACCGGGCTCCCGCTGCCACTCCCAGTAGAGCCCGCTCGTACCTAACTCTTCGCGTCTGACGATCGGACGCAAAGGGAAGCGTTGAAGTCCGATCCGTACCTTCCCCGGTGCATGTCCGAGGCACAGGGTGTCACCCTCTCGTTCGAGGACGGCGCACGGGGCGTCGAACTGGCGCGTGAGGCCATCGAAGGCTACGTTCTCCACGGTCAGCGCGAACAGCCCGGGAGCATGCGCGAGGCGTTCTACCAGCGGACCGGCGCGCTCGTCAGGATCGAGTCGACCCGCGGGCCGGGAGCGCTCCGTGGCTGTTCGGGGCAGTATCACAGCTCGGACCAGCTGGGCCACGTCATCGTCGACGCGGCGATCACCGCCGCCAGCGACGACTCCTGTGGCTCGGAGATACGCGGCGCCGAACTCGACAACGTCGTCGTATCGACCTGTATCGTCCGGAACGTCGTCCTGACCGACGACCCGCTGGCTGACCTCGAACTCGGCCGCCACGGCGTCGCCGTCGACGCTGGCGGGACCGGCGGCTGGCTCTACCCCACCATCCCCGTCGAGAACGGCTGGTCGAAGGAGGAGTACCTCACGCGGACCTGCCGGAAGGCCGGCCTCCCGCCGCTCGCCTGGCAGGACGAGGACACCGTCGTCACGCTCTTCGAGGGCGAGGTCTTCCGCGAGCGGAGCGCCCGCGGCCCCGTCGAACACCTCGGCTAGTACACTACCGAACGGTCCTCGCGGAGCCGTTCGCGTGCGTCCTCCCACTCGCTCTCGCGCACGACCTCTCCGTCACGAACCAGCGGTTCGAACAGCGCCTCGCCCCCCTCCGGCCCCTCGTGGCCCCTGAGCCCGACGTGGTGGCCGCCGTCCGAGGTACGATAGACCTCCTTCACGCCCGAGAGCTTCCCGCGTTTCGAGATCGGCTCTCCATCTATTTCGACGATGTCGAGCGCGAAGTCGACCGGGTCGGCGTCCGTGATCGCCGAGCCGATGCCGAAGCCGTCGACGACGTCCCCGATCTCCCGCATCGTCTCGGGGGTGATGCCGCCGCTCGCGAACAGTTCGACGTCCTCGAATCCGCGTGCGTCGAGCTCCCAGCGGACCTCCCGGAGGATGTGTCTGAAGTCCCCCCGTCGCGACCCGGTCGTGTCGATCCGCGCCCCCGAGAGCCGGCCGCCGAGGGCCTGCGCCGCGCGCAGCGTCTCGTCGGCCTCGTCGGTGAACGTGTCACAGAGCGCGATCCTCGGCACGTCCCCGTCGACCGCCTCGTCGAACGCGAGCCAGGCGGCCTCCTGCTCCCCGCGACCGAAACAGAGCACGAGCGCGTGTGGCATCGTTCCCGACGCCTCGTACCCGAGGCGCTCTCCCGCCGCGACGTGCGAGATGCCGTCGAGACCGGCGATCAGCGCCGAGCGCTCGACGACGGCCGCGAGCGCGGGGTGGACGTGGCGCGCGCCGAAGCTCAGCACCGTCGCCTCGGGGGCCGCCCGGCGAACCGAGAGCGCGGCGGTGGCGAACGCGCTCGCCTGCGAGAGGAAACCGAGCAACGAGGTCTCGAACCGCGCGAACTCCAGATACCTGCCCTCGATCAGGAGCACCGGTCCCCCGTCGAAGAGCGTCCCCTCCGGAACCGCGTCCACGTCGAGCTCGCGACCGGCGAGCAGGGCCGCGACGTCCGGTAGGCCGCAGACCACCTCGAACTCGCCGGTCGGAAACTGGTCGGCGGTCACCTCCGCGACGACGTGGGGGTTCTTCCCCGCGTGTTCGAGGGTGGTCTCGGTCCGGAGGAAGTACGCGTCCGTCGCCCGCCCGTCGAGGATCGCCTCGTCGGGGACGGTGTCGAACGGCTGGTCCATACCCCGGGTTCGTCCCGGAAACGCTTGTAGACTCCCGTTCGATCGGTGCGGTTATCGCCCCTTCCCCCGACGTCCGACCATGCGATTCGTGCTCGTCGCGGGGGCGACCGAGACGGCCGGAATCGAAGGGATCAGCGCCGCGGGAGCGAACCGGGCGGCGATGGTCCACACCCCGAGCGCCGACGCCGAGATCCTCGTCTACGGCGCGCCGGTCTCCTCGTCGCTCGTCCCGGTGAGCCCGGCCGGTTGTCCCACCCCGGCGGTGGTCACCCGTGCGGTACGGGAGTCGGTCGGCTTCCCCGTCACCGTGCTCGACGCCGGTCTCGCCCGACCGACCGCGGCCCCCACCGTCGCGCTCGCCGGCCCGCCGGGCGGCGACGTCCGCGATCCCGTCCCCGTGCCGAACGCGACCGAGGTGTTCGAGACCGCCCGAACGCTCGGTGAAAGGCTGCCCGAGGACCGGATCGTGATCGGTGAGACGATTCCGGGCGGCACGACGACCGCAATGGGGGTTCTCGCGGCGCTCGGGGAGCGCGAGGTCGTCTCCTCCTCGCTCGCCGAGAACCCGCTCTCGCTGAAACGCGAGGTCGTCGAGGGCGGACTGGCTGCGAGCGACCTCGAACGCGGCGAGTGCGCGGGCGACCCGATCCGTGCGGTCGAGCGGATGGGAGATCCGGTTCTGGCAGGGGTCGTCGGCCTCGCCGTTGGCGCGCTCGATTCCGGCACCGCGGTCACGCTCGGCGGCGGCACACAGATGGTCGCCGCCGCGGCGCTCGTCCGCCACGCCGGGATCGAGACCCAGCTCTCGCTGTCGACCACCTCGTTCGTCGCGGCGGACGTGGACCTCGATCCGGTAGTCGAGAGCCTCGACGTCTCGCTGTCGGTCACCGACCCCGAGTTCGCCACAGCGAACCACGAGTCGATGGGCCGGTACACCCGTGGGGAGGCGAAAGAGGGCGTCGGGATGGGCGGCGCGCTCACCGAGTACGCCGGCTCCGGGGGCTCGTTTCCCGAACTCCACGACCGGATCGTCACGGTTTACGACCGGCTCTTCCGGTGAGTTAGGGAGCTCCGGAACCGAGGTCCGGTATGACGGTCCTGCTCTACGGCGCGACGGGGTACACGGGGGAGCTGATCGCCCACGAGATGGGCCGACGCGGTCACGTCCCGACGCTCGCCGGTCGGGATCGCGAGGGAGTGACGCGGATCGCTACGACGCTCGACTGCCCCTCCGAGGTCGTCTCGCTCGACGAGCCGGGACGGCTCCGGGACGCGCTCGCCGACCACGACGTCGTCCTCAACTGCGCCGGGCCGTTCGTCCACACCGCCGAACCGATGGTCGAGGCGTGTCTCGACGCCCGGACCGACTACCTCGACGTGACGGGGGAGGTACCGGTCTTCGAACGACTCGCCGCACGCGACGAGACCGCTCGCGACTCGGGTGTGACGCTCCTCCCGGGCGTCGGCTTCGACGTCGTTCCGACCGACTGTCTCGCCCGCTCGCTGACGGATCGGTGTGCGGAGCCACGCGAACTCCGCCTCGCGGTCGACACCTCCGCGCGGCTCTCCCGGGGGACGCTTCGGACCGCGGTCGAGGGCCTCGGAACCGGCACGGTCGTCCGCCGGAACGGACGGCTCGTCCACGTCCCGGCCGGCTGGGGAACGCGGCGGGTCTCCTTCGGCACTGGCACGAAGGTCGTGACGACCGTGCCGCTCGGCGACCTCTCGACGGCGTATCGGAGCACCGGAATCGAGACGATCGAGACCGGCGCGGCGATCCCGGGCTGGGCGCGACCCGGGCTCTCGCTCGCGCGCTACGCGGAGCCAGTGCTCGCCTCGAGGCCGGTCCGACGGGGTGCACGCCGCCTGATCGACGCGCTCCCACGCGGACCGACGGAAGAGGAGCGCGAGCGCGGCTCGGCACGGATCCACGGCGAGGTGGTTTGCTCGGACGGTCGGCGCGTCTCCGGCCTGCTCTCGTCGCCGGAGCCGTACACGACGACCGTTCGGACGGCCATCGCCGCCACGAACGGCATCGACGACGTCGAACCCGGGTTTCGGACGCCGTCGATGGCGTTCGGCCCCGAGCTCGTGAACGAAATCGAGGGCGTCGAGCGACTCCGATAGCCGGAGGAGACAATATGACGCGCGTCATACAGGGGGCAGATGGAGTCCTGGACGCGAGACGTGGCGAGCGGGCTCATCGTGCTCGTCCCGCTGCTGGTGACGCTGTACGCGGTGTTCTGGCTCTTCTCGGTCATCGCGAGCCTCCCGCTCGTCGGCGTGATCGAGCCGCCGCTCCTCCGCGTCGCGGCCACGATCGGCCTCTTCTTCCTCGCCATCGTCCTCGTGGGTGCGGGGACGAGAACGGCCGGGGGGGCGCTCGCGAGCGCCGAACTCGACGCGGTGATGAACCGTATTCCGGTCGTTCGCGTGATCTACAACGCCTCGAAACTCGCGGTCGAGACGGCGGTCACGGAGAACGCCCAGCCGAAGGAACCGGTGCGAGTCGAGACGTGGAACGGGCTGCGGATGACCGCGTTCTCGACGGGCAAGACGACCGACGACGGCCGACTGATCTGTTTTCTCCCCACGGCACCGAACATCACCAGCGGCTACGTGATCGAGGTCGACCCCGCGGACGTCCACCCGACCGGCGAGGGCGTCGAGACCGCGCTCACCAGGGTGATCAGCGCCGGCTTCGGCGA